>JBBRPU010000047.1:0-16030 GCA_038227545.1 Candidatus Acidiferrales bacterium | reverse complement strand
TCCGGGGAGGTGTACATTAGGGGGAACTCATACTTTTCATACAAACCCATGGACATGCACAAATCGTTTTGTCCCAGGAAGAGGATGTCCACGCCCGGTACCGCGGCGATTTCCTTCATGTTCTGGATGCAGGAAGCTGTTTCTACTTGCAGCGCCACAATCAAATTATTGTTGGCGTTGCCCGCGTAGCCGAGCAGCCCGGCTTTGTTCATGCTGCGCTGCGGAAAATAAACGGAACGCGTTCCGGCCGTAGGATATTTTGTGCAACTCACGGCTTGGCGCGCTTCCTCGGCGGTGTTGATGTAGGGGACGAGCACGCCGTCCGCGCCAAGATCCAGCGCTTGCTGAATGCCGGGCCGGTCATTGTAGCCGCCTACGCGCACCATGGACTTGGCCCCGCCATGCGCGATGGAAGTCAGCATCGCTGACAATTTCTCGTAACCCATCGGGCCGTGCTGGGTATCCACCAGCAGCCAGTCGTATCCGCTGTGCGCGAGTTGCTCCGCCACCGTGGGACTGTGCGAATTCAAAAACAATCCAAGCTTGGGCTTCCCGTCCCGCAATTCCTTCTTGAACTCCACTCCGGTAACCGCTTCCGCCATCGCCTTCTCCTTAGAATGTTGGAAAATGCCGTGCTCTAAAATTCGCCACAGTGTATCAGTTCATCGTACCGAAGGTCTGCAGTGCGCCAATCTTTGGCAGGCACTTCTAGTGGTCAATATTGAGTTTCGCTAAAAAATCGAAATCGCCGCTGGGGGACAGAGGTAGTTCTCCCAGGTTTTTACGGTGCACGGACACGGCGTCCCCTAACCACATGGGTAGATAAGGCAGGTCGTCGGCCAGAATCCTCTGCGCCTCGCTGCAGAGACCTTTGCGTTTTGCGCGATCCATCTCTACGCGAATCTGGTCCGTCAATGCGTCCATGAAGGGATTGCGATAGTGGCCGCGATTTGCTCCGTCGGGAGGGAAGCGCTTTGAGGAAAACACAAACTCGAAGATATCCGGATCGTTGTTGGCGCCAACCCAGCGCAACAGGTTTATCTGGAAATTTCCTTTTATGGAGTCCGAAAGCAGCGTGGCAATTTCCAGCGGGCGCACTTCCAGCTCGATGCCCGCGTGACGCCATTGGTCCTGGAGGGCCGCTCCGATCAAGCGCGCCTGCTCTTCAGTGGAGGTTTTGAGCACCACATGAAGACGCACACCGTTGGCGCCGCGGGGAAATCCGGCTGAGTCCAACAATTGTTCCGCGCGCGGTACGTTCAACGAATACTGCGTGACGTTGGGCTCGTAGGCCCAGTGATTGGGGGGCAGGATGCCGGTCGCGATGCGCGCCTGTCCGTGCAGCAAATAGCGAATGAGCGCTTCGCGATCGGTGGCATAAGCCAGGGCCTGCCGGACTTCACGGCGGCCGACGACCGGATCTTCCATATTGAATCCTAGATAATTGAGGTTCGTTCCCGGTCGCTCGGAAACGCCGAGCTCTGGGCGTCGCGCCAACACCGGTACCATGTCTGGGGAAAGGGAACTGATCTCCAGATCGGCCGAGCCTTTGCGCAATTCGAGTGCCCGTACGATCGCGTCGGGCACGATGCGCGCTCGCAGCCGAGTGATATTTGGAGCGCCGCCGAAATAATCTGAATTTGCCGCGAGAATTACTTCGTCATCCTGGGCTTGGCTGACGAATTTGAAAGGTCCTGACCCGATGAGCTGGTGAGAAAAGTCCGCACCGGAGTGAGCCGGAACAACGCCAATGGCCGGGCGAGAGACGCTCCACAAAAACGAAGCGTACGGTTCTTTTAGATGGAAAATTACTGTGTTGTGGTCCGGCGCGTCCACCCCGGCAATCATTCGAAAGCCACCGCGTTTCGGCGAGCGGTTCGCGCCGTTCAAGACGAAATCAAACGTGGCCTTCACGTCGGCCGCCGTCACGACACTGCCATCGTGAAAGCGCGCGTCGTGGCGCAGGTGAAAGATATACGTCAGCGGGTCCGGGGTGTCCCAAGATTCCGCCAGGTCTCCGCGCAAATTCATCTGTTCGTCGCGTGCGACTAGAGAGCTGAAAATCAGGCCGTCGAGATGCTGCGATTGGCCGTCGGTCGCAAAGCGTGGGTCCAGATTTACGGGGCTGGACTCAATCAGCAGTACGAGAGTAGTGCGATCGGTGGGCGCCCGTCGCGAGCAACCCGCTATGAGCGAGAAAATTGCTGCGCAACCGCTAATCAATATGACGAGGAATCTATTTCCTGGGCGGTGCATAAGAAATCTTTCCGAGAATGGCCGGTCCACGAGCACCCGTGGCCGAAAAAACATTTCCCGCGCGCCGATGATAGGTTTCATAGGCCAGCAGCGCGAAGGCGAAGGCTTCTTTCGCTTCTTCTGGCACGCCAAGCTCAGAAGAAGGGAGTAGCTCTATTTCGGGGAGGGCCGCACCCAGCTGCGCCATGATCAACGGATTGCGCGCGCCACCGCCCGAGACAATCAGCTGATGGATCTTCACTTTGGGAATTACAAAACGGTTCAATGCATCTACCACCGACAACGCCGTAAAGATCGTGGCGCAGCGAATCAAATCGTTGGGCCGAGCGCGATGCTTGCGTCCGAGCGCGAGTATTTTGTGCAAGTACCCGGCGCCGTAATATTCGCGGCCGGTGGATTTCGGCGGCGGCAATCGCAAATAAGGATCGCGCATCAATTCGTCGAGCAAAGCGGGGATAGCGCGCCCCGCCTGGGCCATTCGCGCATTGTCGTCATACTTTTTTCGTCCGCGCGTAAAATGCGCGACCAGCGCATCCATCAACATATTCGCCGGCCCGGTATCGAAGGCGAAGACCGCATTCCGGGAGGCGCCCGCCGGAATTACCGTAACATTTGCGATTCCGCCCAGGTTCAGCGAAACGCGTCCCAGGCGCGCATGCGCGTATAGAAGATAGTCCGCGTAGGGCACCAGCGGCGCGCCCTGCCCGCCGACGGCCATGTCCGCCGGGCGAAAATCCGCCACAGTGGTCACTCCAGTCTGCGCGGCGATGACGGCGGCCTCGCCAATTTGCAAAGTGGAAGCTACGCGGGCGCCAAGGTAGGGAACAGCTTTGCCTTGATGAAAAACTGTCTGCCCGTGGCTGCCGAGCAAATCCACGGAAGCGAGCGGCACGCGGAACTTCTTGCAAGCGGTGCGGGCCGCGTCCGCGAAGAGCGTGCCCAGTCGAAAATTAAGCTGGCTCAGTTCTCTCGCGGTGATTTCACGTTGCTCCGCGACGCGCAAAATCTCGGCACGCACCGCCACAGGGAATTTCATGGCGGTATACTTCAAAAGACGTGCTTTCACATTCGGCGGCGCGCCGGAGATACGTGCCAGTGCAATATCAATGCCGTCTGCCGACGTCCCGGACATCAGTCCGAGCACCAGCAGGCCAGGTTTTTTCTCTCTCTGGGTCATAAGATTTGCTTCTTCAATTCGGCGAGCAAATTCAGCGCATCAAGAGGTTTCAGCTGATCCAGGTCCGCGCCGCGCAACTTGTCGAGCACTTCGCGATCCAGCGCGGTGAACAAGACTTCCTGATGGCCGTTATGGTTGGCATTTCCATTCGCGCCGGGCGAAAGAGTCTCGCTCAACTCGTGTTCATTCTGCTCGTGTTTCAGGAGCACTTCCCGCGCGCGGGCGATTACGCTGCGCGGCAATCCCGCTAACCGGGCAACTTCTATTCCATAACTTTTGTCGGCACTGCCAGGTTCCACACGGCGTAAAAATACGATCTCGTTCGGAGTCTCTTTCACTGACACATGTACATTCTTCACCGCGGTCAACAGATCGGCCAACTCCGTCAACTCATGATAGTGGGTGGCGAAAAGCGTGCGCGCTCTAGTATGTTTCTGCAAATGCTCGACTACGGCCCAGGCGATGGAGAGTCCATCGAATGTCGAGGTGCCGCGTCCCACTTCGTCCAGCAAGACCAGGCTGGCTGGAGTGGCGTGGTGCAAAATGGCGGCGACCTCGCTCATCTCTACCAAAAAGGTAGAGCGTCCTCGGGCCAGATTGTCGCTGGCGCCGATCCGGGTAAAAATTCTGTCGGTAATCGGCAACTTCGCCTGACGCGCGGGGACGTAGCACCCCATCTGGGCCATCAGGGCAATCAGCGCAGCCTGCCGCAGGTAGGTGGACTTGCCGCCCATATTCGGGCCGGTGATGAGCAGCAACTGCTGGCGATGCGATTCCAGGTACAGATCGTTGGGTACAAAGCGCTCGCCGCGCTGGCGCAACAATTCTTCGATGACCGGGTGGCGGCCCTCGACAATCAGGAGTTCTCCGTTAACGTTAAATTCCGGGCGGGAATATCCGCGTTCAGCCGCGAGCTTCGCAAAGGAAGTGAGCACATCCAGTTGCGCTACCGCTCCGGCAGTGACCCGCAACCGCGTGGCATGCGCCGCTACGCCTGAACGCAATTCCACAAACAGCCGCGATTCGATTTCCGCAATGCGTTCGTCGGCAGCAAGAATCTTGCGCTCGTATTCCTTTAACTCCGGTGACGTAAAGCGTTCCGCATTCACAAGCGTCTGCTTGCGCTCGTAGTCCGCCGGCGCCGCGTGCAGATTCACCTTGGAGATTTCGATGTAATATCCAAAAATCGAGTTGAAGCGGATTTTCAGCGAGTTAATTCCCGTGCGTTTCCGCTCGCGCTCCTCCATCGCAGCAATAATCTGCTTGCTGTGCTGACTCAGATTGCGCAACTCATCCAGCTCGCCATCGAAACCACTGCGGATTATCCCGGGCGTAGTGGCTAGCGCCGGCGGCTCATCCGCGAGGCCGCGTTGGAGGCGCTCGCGCACATCGGCTAGTTCATCTACGTCGTGATGGATTTTGCGTAACAGCTCGCTGCCGCCTGCGGGAGGGGGCGTGAGAAAATTCTTCAGCACCGGCAGCTGTGCGAGCGATTTCCTCAGCGCCACCAACTCTCGGGGAGTAGCCAATCCCAGCGTGACGCGACTGGTGATGCGTTCCAGATCGAGAATACCCTTCAGCTCTTTGCGAATTTCTCCGCGCACCATGGTCTGCTGCACGAGGTGGGCGACCCCATTCAGGCGCGCTTCGATGACATCGGAATCAATCAGCGGACGCATCATCCAGGAACGAAGGAGACGCGCGCCCATCCCGGTTACGGTGACATCGAGCGCCGCGATGAGGGTGGTGGGCCCGACGCGGCTGTTCTCTTCCGTAAAAATGGAATTCACCAGCTCCAGGTTGCGGACGGAAACGGGATCTAGCACCAGAGCGTTGTGCTGCTCATAAAATCGCACGCCATCGAGATGCCGCAGCGCCTCAACGCTGTGCGCGTTGTCGCCGCGCGCGGCGTTTTCCCGGAGGTAGTGAATAATGGCGCCTGCGGCAGCGAGCGATTGCGGATGTCCATCCAGACCGAAGCCAGTCAGCTCCGCGACGCCAAATTGCTCGCGCAAAATGCGCTCGGCGTAGTCATGCTGAAAAATCCATTCATCGAGACGGGATTCCACGCCGCCAGCGCCGTCGAGCAGGGAAGTCTTGGCGGTTTCAAATAATTGCTGGGGACGGGGCAATAATGTTTCGCGCGGATGCAAAATCTGCAATTCGTCGCGCAGGGCTTCGGCGGCTCCGGCGCCGGTGAATTCCGTAGCCTGAAACTCGCCAGTAGAAAGATCCACGTAAGCCATGCCCAGCGTATCGCCCGAGGGAGCCTTCGCCACCGCCGCCAAGAAATTGTTTTCGCGTGCGTCCAGCACGGATCCATCGGTGGCGGTGCCGGGAGTGATGACGCGCACCACTTCACGGCGCACAATTTTCTTGCCGGGCCCGGGCAATTCCATCTGGTCGCAGATCGCAATCTTGAATCCGGCGCGAATCAGGCGCGCGATATATCCATCTGCGGCGTGATACGGAACTCCGCACATGGGAATGGGCTGACCCTTTTCTCGATTTCGGGAAGTAAGTGTGATTTGCAGCTCGCGCGCGGCGATGATGGCGTCTTCGTAAAACAGTTCGTAGAAATCGCCGAGCCGGAAAAGCAACAGCGCGTGCGGATAGCGCGATTTGATCCCCTGATACTGCTGCATGAGCGGCGTGGTGGCTTCGCTCATGGCCATAGTATTACTCGCTCAACAAAGTGGCACGCGCGGACGCTCAGGGGCAATCGTCCGCCGCCGCTCACTCGCGGATTCCAGATTGCGTCAGGATGAACGCGTAATCCAACGCGATTTCCCGCAGATAATCGTAGCGGCCGGAAGCCCCACCGTGTCCCGCGCCCATATTCACCTTGAACAATAGACAATTGTTGTCGGTTTTTTTCGCACGCATTTTGGCGACATACTTGGCCGGTTCCCAATACATCACCTGGCTGTCGTTCAAGCCCGTTTTCACCAGCATCGCCGGGTAGGCGCGCCGCGCAACATTGGTGTACGGGCAATACGACTTCATCACCCAGTAGTCTTCGGGGATCTCCGGATTTCCCCACTCCTCGTACTCACCGACGGTGAGAGGCAGGGAAGCGTCCAGCATGGTGTTGAGTACATCCACGAACGGCACGTGGGTGATGACGGCGTGAAACAGGTATGGGCGCAGGTTGGCCACCGCGCCCATCAGTAGCCCGCCCGCGCTTCCGCCTTCGATCATGAGTTTTCCGGGCGACGTGTATCTCTTGGTGACGAGAAATTCCGCGGCGGAAATAAAATCCGTGAAGGTGTTCATCTTGTCGCGCATGCGGCCGGCGTCGTGCCAGGGCTTTCCCAACTCGCCGCCGCCGCGAATGTGAGCAATGGCAAACACCACTCCGCGATCGAGGAGGCTCAGGCGGTTCGAACTGAAAGTGACCGGCACGGAAATTCCGTAGCTTCCGTAGCCATAGAGCAACAGCGGCGCGCCTCCGCTGCTTTCTTCCGGCCATCTGGGTTCGTGCGCGAAAGCGTCGCGGCGATACACGAGCGAAACTGGAATCAACGTGCCATCGGCAGTGGTGGCGTGCACTCTTTCGCTCACATAGCGTTTGGGCTCGTATTCGCCCAGCACGGGCTGCTGCTTCAGCAAGGTGCGCTCGCGGGTATTTACGTCGTAGTCAAAAACGGATCGCGGCGTCACAAACGATTCGTATTGAAACCTTACTTTCTCGCTGACGAATTCGGGATTCGCGCCGAGCGTTGCGTTGTAGGCAGGTTCCGTGAATTCAATGTGGTGGGATTCGTCAAGATAGTTGACTTCCCGCGTGTCTGCGATGCTGTTGCGATTCTGCAGGTCCACAACTCTCAGGTACGGAATCCCACCCTCGCGCTCATCCAGCACCAGGTGGTTCGCAAAGGCGTGCACGCCGCTCAGCATCACCTCGGGGCGGTTGGGGATTACTTCGCGCCACAAGCGGCGTGTTGGATCTTTCACGGAAACTTCCATCAGGCGAAAGGTGCGGCCACCTGAATTGGTGCGCACAAAAAAAAGTCCGCCATCGGGATCTCCGGCGTCCATGGCTCCAGAGGCTGCGGCCGCGTGGTGATGATCTACGTAATATTCGTGGCTATCTTCTCGCGGATCTATCAGCGAAAACTTTCCCGCCGGATATCTGGCCGAGAGGAAGCTTACTTCGCTGGTGGTATGGCTTGCGCAAGTAAGCAGGAGAAAACTCCCGCTACGGGTGCGTTCCACACCGATGCGGAATCTCTCGTCACGCTCTTCGTACAACAAGACGGGTTCTTCGCCTGAGCCCAGTACATGGCGGAATAAACGGTACGAACGCTTGGTGGTGTCGTCTTCTCCGGTGAAAAACAGCGTGCGATTGTCGGCCGCCCACACCACGCTGGTTATGCGCTCAAAACGTGCGTCAAAAATCTCGCCGGTCCCCAGATTTTTCACCTGCAACGCGTATTGACGGTAGCCGGTGGTGTCGGTTGAATAGGCCAGCAGCTCGTTGTCGTCGCTCACTTCAAACGAGCCAAGCCCGAGGAATGAATGTCCCTCCGCTAGCGTGTTCAGGTCCAACAGCAATTCTTCCGCGGCATCAGGGACATTACGCTGACGGCAGCGCACCGCATACTGTTTGCCTTCCTCGGTGCGGGAAAAATATTTGTATCCGCGCAACTCGTAGGGCACGGACAAGTCGGTTTGCAGAATTCGTGCCAGCATCTCCCGATAAAGTTTTTCCTGCAGCGCTTCGGTGGGCTTCAGGATTGCATCGGCGTAGGCGTTTTCTGCGTTCAAATACTCGATGACCTCGTCATTCTCCTTATTGCGCAGCCAGGCGTAGTGATCCACTCGCCGGTCATCGTGGAGGAGCGCTTCCAGTGGCTCGCGGCGGGCGATGGGAGGAGTGGGCGCGGCCGTGGCGAGTGCTGTGGCGCCATACGGAGAAATTGTGGTGGTCTTCGGCTCAGTGATCATTTGTTTGTGCAGGTGTGCTTTGAACGCCGGCTCGAGGCGCACGGACCAAGAAAGTTGTTTTGGCTTCGTCCGCTATACTAACGGAACTTCTGACTCCTAGAAAGCTGCACTCCCGATAATTTGCAAAGAAGTACTCGCGCTCCATGGCGAATGGTTAGAATGATCTACCATGCCCAACGAAACCGAAATCAAATTGAAAATTCGGGATGTCAAAGCGTTGCAGCGCATTCTCAAACGCCTCGGGGCCAAGACCGTCGGCTCGAGCTCCGGACGGGTGCACGAAGAAAATCAAATCTTCGATACTCCCGACGGCGGGCTGGCCAAGCACGGGCAGTTGCTCCGGTTGCGAACAGAGACTCCCGCGGGTGCAGCGTCCAAAAAAGTTGCGAAATCCAGAAAACGGGGCAAAAAGACTGCCGCCGAGCCTGCCTCGCCGCCCGCTCCGACGCGTGAGATCCTCACCTTCAAGCGTCCCACCTCCCAGCAGGTTGCCGCGCCTACAGATCGGTATCCGGCGCCGGGCGCGCACAAAGTCAGGGACGAAATTGAAGCCGAAATCAAAGATTCGGCCAATCTGATAAAAATATTCGAGGGCTTGGGAATGCGGGGGTGGTTTCGCTATGAAAAATATCGCACGACGTACCAGTTGCCGGCAGCAAAAACGTGGGCACGAGGCCTGCTGATCGAGCTCGACGAAACTCCCATCGGCACGTTCGTCGAACTCGAAGGCCCGCCGCACGCGATTGATCGCGCCGCCACCGAGCTTGGCTACACCAAGAGCAACTACATCCTCACGAATTATCTGAGCCTGTATGTCGAGGACTGCCGCCGCAAAGGGCAACAGCCGGAAAATATGCTGTTCGGCAAGAAACCGCGATAAAAAGCTTGCGAAATTCTACCTTGGCGCAAATTTCTCCCGCAAGCGTCATTCTTTGCTTGACTTGCGGCGCTCCCCGGCTTATCACTGCTGCTGACGTTTCGCGCAACCATTAAATTGTTTTAAGAATCGCGGACGCGTCAGATTTTATGCGTTTGGGTCAGCAGCACGGAGCGAATTCTCTCTCGATGCACTTAAGCGGCGAACTCGAACCTGAGCCTGGCGGCGTCCCCGCCAGCCACATGCGAAGCGTTTCAAGTCGTAACCACATCTTCGTAACGGTTGCATCGCCTGTCTCGCGACCGGGCGTTGCGCCGGGTGTTATCTCGAGGGCGCACGGCGGGAGGATCATCCGCGGGTAGCGGCGAGTCCATTTCAACCAGGATCTTGCCCGCGGCCCGCGAAATGGCTCGCGGGTTTTTTTGTTGCTGCGGCAATTGTATTTCACGGTCTGATTCGAGCAACGCGAAGCAGCGTTGCCGGAACGTAACTGCACGAGGAATACGCCATGGAACTGTACGCCACGGAACTGATGGGCTCCAAAGCTTACGACGCGCAGGGCAACTACGTCGGAAAAGTGCGCGAGTTTTTTATCGAGCCTGCGGACCAGCCTAATCGCGTCTCGCATTTCCTGCTGGCGCGCGGGCATTTTCCTCCGCTGGTGGCCCGGCACGATCAAGTGGCCTCCGTAACTGTTGGCGATATTCGCCTCAATGTCGGGGAGCGGGCGCTGGAGCTATACGAGCCCAATGAATCGCTGCTGGCGGTCCAGAAAGATTTGCTGGACCAGCAAATTATTGACACGCGGGGCCGAAAAGTCGTGCGCGTCAACGATGTAGACCTGGTGGAAATGCGCGCGAACGGCAGCACGGAACTGCGGCTGACGCAGGTGGACGTTGGGCTGCCGGGAGCGGTGCGGCGGTTGTTGCAAGGCTTTGTTTCTCCCAGCATGATTCGCCGCCTGCAGCGAAACCTGCCGCAAAGCGCTATTCGCTGGGAGTTCGTGAATCTCGTCGAACCGGATCCGCTGCGCCGCGTGAAGCTGCGCATCACGCACGAAAAACTGGAAGACCTGCATCCCGCCGATCTCGCGGCGATCATGGAAGACCTGTCCGCCGCCGAACGCCAGGGCATTATCGCGTCTCTCGACGAAGAGACTGCCGGCGCAGTGCTTGCGGAGCTTGACGAGCGGCTCACCACACAAATCGTGGAAAAACTCGACCCCGGTAAAGCTGCCGACATCCTGGAAGAAATGGCCCCCGATGCCGCCGCCGACTTGCTCGCTGATCTGCCCAAGCGCACTTTCGATGAAGTGCTGGAAGAAATGCCCGGGCAGGAAGCGCGTGAGGTTCGGGAGTTGTTGGAATACGGTTCCAGCACCGCGGGCGGCATGATGAATCCCGATTTCGCATTCGTCGGGGAAGGCACGACGCGTGACGAAGTGATTCTGTGGATGCGCGAACAGGAATTAAATCTCGACCAGCTGGATACCGTGGTGCTTCTCGATAGTGGCGCGCAATTTGCCGGGACTGTTACGGTATCGCGCCTGTTGCTCGCCGAGTCCGGTCAGAGCATGGCGGAGTTGCGCATGGAGCCACTGCTGAATCTCGAAGCCACCGCCGACGATGACGAAGTTTTTGAACTCTTCGATAAATATAATTTACGCACGCTGACGGTTGTGGACGAGCACAAGCATCCCATCGGGGTGATTACAGTGGACGACATCGTCTCGCGATTGATGGAGAGCCAGTAGTAACGTCAAATTATTTGAATTCAGACAAGGGAATCGCCCGGTACCCATGGATTGGACTTCCATCTCGGAACGCTTTGCCACCGTCCGCTCTGGCGGAACTGACCTGCAGAAGCGCATCCGCAGCCTGCGGCGGCGCCTCACGCTGCTACTCGCGGTGGTTGGCCCGGGGCTGATCACCTCCAACGTTGATAACGACGCCGGCGGAATCTCCACCTACACACAGGCGGGGGCGCACTACGGTTACGCGCTGCTGTGGTCGTTGATTCCGATGACTATCGCGCTGTACGTCACCGAAGAAATGTGCGCGCGCATGGGGGTCATCACCGGAAAGGGTCTCTCCGATTTAATTCGCGAAGAGTTTGGCTTCCGGCCCACTTTCTTTGTCATGGTCACCGGCTTTCTGGTGGACCTCGCCAACGTGGTGGCGGAATTTGCCGGCGTCGCCGCGGCCATGGAAATTTTTCACGTCAGCAAATACATTGCCGTGCCCATCGCGGCGCTGATTGTGTGGTTTCTGGTTTTGAAAGGCACCTACCGCCAGGTGGAAGTCATTTTCTTCGTGGCCTGCGGCTTTTACGTGACCTATATTGTTTCCGCGATAATGGCCAAGCCCGACTGGCTTCTCGCCGCTCGATACACGGTCGTTCCGCACGTTGAGTTCAGCTCCAACTATTTACTGATGCTCACCGGATTAATCGGCACGACCATCGCGCCGTGGCAATTTTTCTATCTGCAAGCCGGATTCGTGGAAAAGAAAGTTGGTCCCCGCCAATATCCGCAGGCGCGTGCAGACGTCCTCGTCGGCAGTATCAGTTGCATGGTTATCGTTTTCTTCATCATCGTTTGTACCGCCGCCACACTGTACGCCACTGGACAGCGCGACATTACCGAAGCCAAAGACGCCGCGCGCGCTCTCATTCCGTTGGCAGGACGTTGGGCCGGCTATCTTTTCGCCTTCGGTTTGTTGAACGCCTCGTTGTTCGCGGCTTCGATCCTCCCGCTCTCTACCGCGCACGTCATTTGCGAAGGGCTGGGGTTCGAGGCGGGGATAGACCACAAATTCAAAGAAGCACCGATTTTTTACTGGCTCTATACCATTCTCATCGTGGTAGGCGCGGGAGTCGTGCTGCTTCCTCACGCGCCACTGTGGAAAATTCTAATTTTCAGCCAGGTAGGCAACGGGTTCTGGCTCCCCGTGGTGGTCATCTTCATTCTGCTGCTGGTGAACCGCCGCGACCTGATGGGCGACTACGTCAACACCGTCACCTTCAACATCATCGCCTGGACCACCGCGATCTTTATGATCGGCCTGGCACTGTTCCTGTCGTATGCGGGTATTTTCCAGTCCGCACCTGCTCCGTAACTTACCAGGTCGACGGGCACGCGATTTCTCGCCGCACCCAGTTAAAAACTCGCCACCACTGCAACACTCTGCGTTTGCATACCCGCATTCCGTGTGTTAACTTTGCGCGGTAAAGGGAATTCGCCCGGAAACCCTTGAGCGGTCACCGTGCCTAATACTAAACATCACTCCTCGCCGCACATAACCGCGCCTCAAGGGCTGGGTCCCATGAGCGTGGAGGAGTCGGAACTGCTAAAAAACCTGGATTTGTCGCGTTTGCCGCGCCATGTGGCCGTCATCATGGATGGCAACGGGCGCTGGGCGCAGCGCCGCCATCTTCCGCGCATCGCGGGCCATCGCTCCGGCACGAAGACGGCGCGCACCACCATCGAAACGTGCGCGCGCCTCAACATCGAAGCGCTCACGCTGTACGCTTTTTCCGTGGAAAACTGGCGCCGCCCCAAAGTGGAGACCGATTTTCTGATGCAACTGTTGCGCGAATACATTCGCAAAGAGATGCCGCTCATCCAGCGCAACAACATTCGCATGCGCTTTCTGGGCCGCATTGACGAGTTGCCGGCCGCGGTGCAGAAAGACGTTCGCGACGCCACCGAGCGGACCGCTGCCAACACCGGGATGTTTCTGTGTATCGCGCTGAATTACGGTGGCCGAGCGGAAATTGTGGATGCCATGAACGCAATACTGGAACAGCGCGGACTGCGTAACGGGGGCAACGGACACGAAGTGGGTAACGGGCACGGGTCTCAAGCCCGGGACGAAAATTCCAACTGTCACAACAGCGGTCAGAATGGCGGCTACGCAAACGGCCACGGAGATCGTCCGGGCGGCCGCATCACCGAAGAGCAGCTTTCCGCGTATCTGTACACAGAGGGGCTGCCTGATCCCGATCTGCTGATCCGTACCAGCGGAGAGATGCGCGTCAGCAATTTCCTTCTGTGGCAAATCGCTTACGCGGAGATGTTCGTTACCGACACGCTGTGGCCGGATTTCAATCGCGCACGACTGCTGGAAGCGCTTATCGAATTCCAGAAACGTGAGCGGCGCTACGGCGGCATTCGTTCGTTATCGTCCGAGTCTGAAATATCCAGTGGGATTGGTGTTCCCCGCGCTGCGGGCAAGTAATTCCGTTCGCCAGGCCTGGTCACATTCGGCAGATTCGCTACCAGAAAAAAAACGGCCCTCGCAAACTTCGCAAGGGCCTGTTCTCCAATCTATCGCGGTCGCTGCCGGCTACCTTACAGTCACTTCGCGCGCCAGATGACTCGCAACCACCTCGCGCAAGTCTGCTCTTTTCTTGGCGGCCTCGAGGGCGGCGTCGCGGCTTCCATAATGCTTCACAGCCACCGACGCGCCTTTCGAATCAAGCTGGTCCAGCGCGGCATAATTTGGATACAAGATCCCGATGGCTACGTCCCAATCGTGCGGGTGATCAACGACTGGATTTACGAAGGCCTTGTACTCCGAGATGAAACCAGCCTTCTTGAATTCTTCATACAAAGGCTTGATGTGTTCGCGAAAGTCTTTCCAGAAGGCGTCGCCTTCTCCGGGTTTGATGGAGTAGTACGTTACACGCCAAACGGGTCCCACATCGTAATTGGGGTTTTGCGCGAGCGAAGCGCTGGCCATAAACAGAGTTGCAATAAACAAAAGCGTCGAGAGTGCTCTTCTCATTCTTTCTCCTAAGGCTACGAATTTTCAGTGCTGGGCCTGGGTGCGAATACCTGTTCAGAGGGCGCGAATCTAGCACCGGCCTCGTATCACGGTCAAGCGCGTTTGCGGCGTGATACTTTCCCTGCGCGGTGTGTTGTAATGTTCGGGCACTGACTCAGGGGTTTCGCCTTACATGACATGGAAAAGAGTGGCGACCGCCGCGGTTCTAATTCCCGTGGTCGTCGGCCTGGTTTTGTTTGCCTCGACGGCCATCGTCGCGGTGGTGCTTGGGCTGGTTATCCTGCTCGCGCTTTTTGAATATTTTGCACTTGGGGACGCGATGGGGCATCGTGCGTACCGCTTTTGGACCGCGGCCTGCGCTCTGGTAGTTCTCTTTCTGCAATGGCTGAACACCGCGGTGCGGTGGGGCGAATTCGGCGCCATCGTTTATCCTTCGAGCCTCGTGTGGATTCTCCATCGCTTTTTCCCGCGCGCCGAAGACGGCATCTTTCTCTTCGTTATTGGAATTGCGGTGCTGACGCTGGCAACAAAACGTCCCATCGTGGAAGCGCTGCCTTCGGCGGGTATCAGCGCGAGTGGAATGCTGCTCATCGCTTTTCCTCTTACGTATGCGATTCGCCTGCATGCGCTGGGCAGGGAAGGGCCTCGACTTCTTCTATTCACGCTGGTGGTGATCTGGGCCAGCGACACGGTGGCCTACTTTGCGGGGCGCGCCATCGGCAAGCATCCTTTCGCGCCGCACCTCAGCCCCAAGAAAACGTGGGAAGGGGCCGTGGCGGCGTTCGCCAGCTGCATCGCGGTGGCGTTCGCTTTCGCGCATTTTCTTAGCATTCCGTTGACGATGCTTTTCGGCGCTGCCGCTGTTGCCAACGTCGCGGGACAAGCAGGCGACCTGGTCGAGTCGGCCTACAAACGGAGTGCAGGAGTGAAAGATTCCGGCGCTTTACTTCCTGGACATGGCGGCATTCTAGATCGGATTGACGCTCTCATCTTCGCCATTCCGGTTGTCTGGTATTATTTTGTATTGCTGTATCCGACCACTGTATAGCGAGCGCCTATCCCGAAATAGCGAGGCGAGTGGGCCGCTGCACAGGTTTAGCGGAAAGAGACTTTGTGAACCACTTATCCATCCTGGGTTCCACCGGCTCCATCGGCCGCCAGTGTCTCTCTGTGGTGGAATCGCTTCCGGGACAATTTGTCGTTTGCGGCCTGGCCGCGGGAAATAATCTCGACGAACTCATTACCCAGATCGAGCGGCATCGCCCCAACGTGGTTTCTGTAGCAGACGGAAAGAAGGCCGACGAACTCGCGCAGCGACTGCGCGCGCAGAAAATTGCGCCGCTTCCGGACATTCATTACGGCAGCGAGGGAATGCTCGCCGTGGCGACCCTTGCCCGAGTGGAGATGGTGGTATCCGCCGCAGTTGGAGTGGTCGGCCTGCCAGCCACCTACGAAGCCGTAAAACTGGGCAAGACGGTGGCGCTGTCCAATAAAGAAGTGCTGGTCGCCGCAGGCGAATTGGTCATGGCTGCCGCCAAAAAAGCCGGGCGCGAACTGCTTCCAGTAGACAGCGAGCACAATGCCGTGCATCAGTGCCTGCGTGGTGCGAAAACCGCAGAAGTTCGACGCCTGGTGCTGACGGCGTCCGGCGGCCCCTTTCGCAAGACTCCGCTAGCCGAGTTCGATTCCATAACGCCCGAGCAGGCCCTGGCTCATCCCAACTGGCGCATGGGAAATCGCATCACCGTTGATTCCGCGACGATGATGAACAAGGGGTTCGAGGTTATCGAAGCACGCTGGCTTTTCGGCATGCACCCTGACCAGATTGAGGTAATCATCCATCCGCAATCCACGGTGCATTCGCTCGTGGAATTTGTGGACGGGAGCATCCTCGCCCAGTTGGGCCCCACGGACATGCGAATGCCGATCCAGTACGCGTTAACCTATCCGGAGAGGGTGGCATCTAAAGAGATAGCTCTGGAT
>JBBRPU010000046.1:0-16353 GCA_038227545.1 Candidatus Acidiferrales bacterium | reverse complement strand
TTTTTCTTCGTCATTGTTTTCATGTCGTTCCTTTCGTTTTGGTTTTGTTGTTTTTTTTGTTCATCGGAGTAACCGGTTCTGTCGCCCGAAATTGCTTCTTCGTGAGCGGAAATACTTTTCCGCAGTCCGTCGGGTGCATCGCAAGCTCCGTCCTACTTCAGACCCTTGCGAATCGCCTCAATCAACTTATCCGGCCCGTCGTCCTTAGAAACGAAGCCCGAAGCCCCAGCCGCCCGAGCCATTTGTTCGTTCTTCAGCCCGTCGAACATAGTGGTTGCGATGGTTGGGAGCATTGGCATTTGCGCGTGCAGGGACTTGATCAAATCAAGGCCGCTGGAGGACTTCAGTTCGATGTCGGTCAGCACAATGTCGGGCCTGATCGACGTGATGGCAGCCAGCGCCTCTTGAGCGTCTTCCGCTTGGCCACAAACTGTTAAATCTGGTTCCCGCTCGATGGCTTCAACCATGCTACGACGCATTAACTGATGATCTTCAACGACAAAAACCCTCCTCTTCAGACTGTCCTGCGCGAGAGTCGATATTGAGTTCACGATTGCAAATTAAACGCATACGGGCCTCCTGCTATTAGCAAGGATGACATGCGTGTATAGGGTTGGGAAGGCGAGGCGCGTAAAGAATCTGCTTACTCAACCGGCGAGAACCCTGATTCGCCTGGCGGTTGGAACCCTACCCGACGAAGTTTGCGGGAATCGAGAAAGCAGGTCGCTCGGGGGACTCGAAGAGAGTTGATCTGGTATGGAAATCTGGCGGTCTTAAGGCGGGTAAAAACGAGATGAGCAATTATGTAACAGTGCCACCCTGAGCAACAACCCACCGGATGGCGAATCGTTGGAACTCCGGCGTGGTCTTCAGTTCAAGCTTATCCTTGATGTGCGCTCGATGCACATCCACCGTCTTGGGGCTCAAGTGAAGAAGCGTGGCTATTTCATCCGTGCTCCAGCCTTCGCCGAAAAGTCGCAGCACTTCGAGTTCGCGGTCGCTGAGTTTAGCTTCTGGACCACTGCCCACTTTCCCCGAAGCTCCACCGACCATGGATTCCAGAACTTTCGCGGACATGCGAGGACTGAGCGCGACTTGGCCCTTCAAAACGGCGCGAATCGCCGGAGCAAGACGTTCCAGTCCCTCGTTCTTCATTACATAACCGCGTCCACCAGCCCGCAAGACACGTTCGGCGTAGAGAGATTCGTCCTGCATGGACATTGCGAGGACAAGCGAGCCTGGGTGCATGGCTTGGATGTCTTTAATAAGTTCCAGACCATCCTTATCCGGCAGCGTCATGTCCACCAACACGAGATCTGGTTTCAGTTTCACAATGGCGGTCATGGCTTCGTGCGCGGTTCCCGCCTCTCCGCAGACCACGAGATCTTCTTCACGATTCAACAGATCGGCTTGTCCCCGCCGCATCAGCGGATGGTCGTCCACCAGCAGAATTCTTTTCCGTTGCGAACCGGAAGTTGATTGTTCCGTTTGCGACATATTTTTAACTGGGAGGGTTAACTGACTTGGCCCCGTTGTGCTTATTTTCCAAAATAGACTTCGGCACGATACATTTGACTTCAACGCCTCCGCTGGGGTGAGTTTGCACTATCAATTGCCCATCAACCAAACTTGCGCGTTGTTTCATGGTGTGCAGACCGAGGCCCGGAGAATTGCCGGATGTTTGAAAACCGATTCCGTGGTCGCGCACGGTGAGTTCCGCGCTTGTTGGCTGTTGTACTAATTTAATATCAATGTGTGAAGAACCGCTGTGTTTAAGTGCGTTCTGCACGGCCTCCTGCGCGATCCGATAGAGATGGCTGGCGGCCACCTGATTATGGACCATCACCGGTGTTTCACATGAAAAGGTGGAGGCAATTCCTCGTTCTGTGGCAACGCGCTCAGCTAGATTTTGCAGCGCTTGAACCAAGCCGTCCGGCTGTGGCGGCACCGCGTAAAGTTCGTGCGAAAGATTGCGTGCCTGTTTCAAAGCGGTGGCTAGTTCCTTGGAGAGCTGACTAGCGGTTTCGGCCTGTTTCGAGTTCGTTGATTGTAAATCGCGGCTTAATCCGTTCATCAAATAAAGCAGCCCACCGAGTTGTTGTCCCAGGCCGTCGTGCAATTCCCGGGCGATGCGCGCTCGCTCCTGTTCAGAGGCTGCCGCCACAGCCTGCTCAAGGTGCCTGCGCTCCGAAATATCGCGAACCAGTTCTGTAAAAAGACGCCGGGCACCAACGCGCACCTCGCCCATGGATAACTCCATTGGGAAAAAACTGCCGTCCTTGCGCTGCCCAACCATTTCTTGCCCGATGCCAATTATCTTCGCCCGACCGGTTTGCAAATAATTCGCCAGGTAGCCGTCGTGATGTCCCGCGTATGGCGCAGGCATCAGGATGTTCACGTTTAGCCCGACGACCTCCTCCGGTTGATAGCCGAAAATGCGGGAGGCAGCGGGATTGAACGATTCAACGATGCCAAGCTCATCAACGGTAATAATGCCTTCAATCGCAATTTCCACGATGGCGCTCATGCGCTGTTCAGTTTCACGCAAGGCTTCTTCCACTCGTTTACGTTCTGTAATGTCAGCGCGGATGGCAATGTATTGACGAGGTTTACCCTGGTCGTTAGGGAATGGCACGATGGTCGTGTCCACCCAATAAAACGAGCCGTCTTTCGTCCGGTTCTTGATTTCACCGCGCCACACCTGATCGCTCGTTATCGTCGCCCATAAGTCGTGGATGAATTCCTTGGAATGATGGCCGGAATTGATGATGCGATGGTCCTGCCCCAACAACTCCTCCCGAGAGTATTTGGAAATCGAGCAGAACTTGTCGTTGACGTAGGTGATTTTGCCCCGCGCATCGGTTACGGCCACGATGGCGTGCTCGTCCAGCGCCGCTTTCAGTTCGACCAGTTCCACTTCGAGCTGTTGAGGATCGTTCATAATTTCTTACTGCGCAGGGGTGCTGGTGCTTTACTGTAGTTGTAGCTAAAACCGCAACCAAACTCATCACCAGGCCAGTCGGCTCTCGCCCGAATACACCGACGGACCTTGGCGAGAAGCAAACGGCTATTTCTTCGCTTTCTTTTCCTCGTCGGCCAGTTTCTTGAGAAACTTTTCCGGGTCTTTCTTGAAGTCTTTCACGCAATCTTTGCAGCAGAACTTCATTTCCTGGCCCTTGTAGGTCAGCGTAACGGGTTTGCCCATTTCGCCGAGCTTTTCACCGGAGACAATGCACTTTTCGAGCGGATACGGTCTTGCCTTCGTGTCTTTCTGCTCGGTCTGCGTGGTTTTGTTGGTGTTGTCTGCGCGGACGCTCAAAGTTCCGGCAGCCAATCCGGTGAGCAAGACCGCTGTGAATAGATTTCTTGTGAGTTTCATAATATTATCTGTGTTTGTTGCGTTTTTCTCTCCGTCAACGTGACGGAAAATTACTTTTTCTCGACGAGCTTCATGCCGCACTTGGGGCAATCGCCCGGTGCGTCCTTCACCACTTCGGCGTGCATGGGACAGGTGTATTGATGGGCGTGTTCGACGCTGCTGTGTTCGGGTTCGGATTGTTTGCAGCCACTCGTAGTGAAGGCTGCAAAGCCCAGCACAAGCGCCGCCACTGCTGTCAGTTTCCATTTCGTTTTCATGTTTCGTCCTGGCTTTGGTTTGTTTTGGTTCAGTGAATTTTAACCCGTCCGCTGATTTCATTCTTTGCGAGCAGGACTGGCTTTGCCGGAGGTGTGCCGCACCACACTTCATTTTTGGGTGTCGTGCGTGCAGCGGTCTTTGGCAAATCCTTGGGCAGTTCGATGCCATCGCGTTTCAAGTCTGCTTCGGGTGCAACTTCAGCGACCGTGCCGGGTGGCGACTTATACCAGCCGGGGTCAGAGCCATTGGCGGGCAGTTCGTCGCGCACTTTGAGAATGGTGAACATGCCGCCCATCGTGATGTAATCGTATTGGCCGTGACCGCCGACCATCGGGAGCGAATTTGGTGGCACAGCCATGCCCATGTCGCCCATGTCGGCCATGCCGTCCTGTCCCATCGTCATGTAACCTGGAACAAGCTTGCGGATGGTTTTGTTCAACCCTTCGGTGTTGATGCCAATCATGTTTCCAAACGTATGCCCCATTTGGTTCATGACGTGATGAAGCATATGGCAGTGCATTACCCAATCGCCCGGCGCATTCGCTACGAACTCCACGGTGCGTGTGCTGCCCGTCGGCATGTGAACGGTCGTCTCCGGCCACTGTCCCGCTTCGGGAATTTCCCCGCCATCCGTCGCAACAACTTTGAAGTAATAGCCGTGCAGATGAATCGCGTGATGGCTCATCGTGCTTAAATTGCCGATGCGGATGCGGACGCGCTCACCAAGCTTGGCCACCAGCGGCTGGGTGCCGGGAAAGGCGCGGGCGTTCATGGTGAAGATGTTGAAGTCCGTCATCTCGTTTGGATCGGGCCGCCGCGCGCCGACTTCGATTTTCCATTCGCTCAGCATGATGGCGTAATCGCGGTCGGGCGGTGGTTGTGTCGGGTTCTTGGGATGGACGATGAACATCCCGATCATGCCCAACTGCATTTGGGTCATCTCGTCGTGGTGCGAGTGATACATGAACGTGCCATGTTGCTTCAGCGTGTATTCATACTTGAACGTCTCGCCTGGTTGAATCGCCTTTTGCGAGACGCCGCCCACCCCGTCCATCCCGCTGGGCAAATAAATGCCGTGCCAGTGAACGCTCGTCGCGGCCGGCAAGCGGTTAGTGACGTAGATGCGAATGTGGTCGCCCTCGACCGCTTCAATCGTCGGCCCGTGGACGCGCCCGTTGTAGCCCCAGCACTCGGCGACGAGGCTGGGATGTTCTTCCATCGCGGGAATGAATTCGTGCGTCACGGGCTCGGCGACGAGATGGAACACCTTCACGCCGTTGACCATCTTCCACGGCAACGTCACACCGTTGGGCGTGATGACAGGTTTGTAGCCGAGGCCGCCTGGATCGAACGGCTCGGTCTTGCCGGTGCTGACAGGGGCTTTGCCGGGTTCGGCGGCCACGGCGTTCGGAGTTAATCGGGTGATCAGCGCCCCACCTGCGATGGTGGCCGCGCCCGTAACAAATTGGCGACGATTCATAGTTTTCCGTTGCTTTTCAAAATCAGGGCTTGTGGTGTTGGTGTTCTGCTGGCGAAGTCGAATCCGCTTTTACAGGCGCGGTTGCAGTTGAAACGTTCCCGCTCAAGCGTCCGCCCACGGCGCGTTCGAGTTCGGCGCGGGCAATCCAGTAGTTGCGCAATGCCTCGACATAGCCTCGTTCGGCAACCAGCTCGCGTTCTTTGGCGGCAAGCAATTCGTAACTGCTTTTTTGCATCGCGTTGTAATGAAGAAGTGTGTCACGCAGGATCTTCTGTCGCTGCGGCAGCAAGATTTTCGTGTAATGTTCGGCGGCGGCGCGGGACGCCAGGAGCGCGTCTTGTGCCTGGCGCACTTCTGAACGGACATTGCTTTCCAGCGCCGCGAAATTATTCTGCGTCTGCCGGTATTGCGCCGCGAGTCGTGCGACGGCGGGCTGGCCTTGGTCGAACAACGGGAGTTCCAAAGTTAAGTTTGGTCCGGTGACGCGCTGGCCGTCGGGCGAACGCTCCGTGTCCACGCCCACCGTCACGCCGGGTATGTAACGCGTGCTCTTTTTTAGACGCAACGCGGCGGCAACCGACTCCGTTCGATTCCGCGCCACCGCCAGGTCCAATCGCTGGCTGACCGCGAGCGATTCAAGGTTTTCCAGCGGCGATTCCTTGGCGGGCAGCGCGGACAATTCATCCGCGACTTTCCAATGCGTTTGTTCGCCCGATATGCCGAGCAAACGATTCAGCCGTTCGCGGTCCGCGCGTGACTGCGCCTGCGCTTGCATCCAGTCCAGTTGCGCCTGCGCGGAGGAGGCCTGCTGGTTACGGAGTTCGAGGTCGTTGATGTTGCCCGCGTCGGATTGCCTTTGCGCCACGTCCGCGGCCGCTTCGTTGACCTCGGCGATGACACCGAGACGCTTCGCCAATTGCTCACTCGCCTGCACCGCATAGAATGCGGTTTGCGCTTCCACGGCGAGCCGCAACACTTCGTGGGCGACCCGCAATTTGGTTTGTTCCAGTTCGCGTTTGGCGATTTTCTTGCGCGCCGGGAGTGTGAGCAAATCGAGAAAATCTCCGGCGGCGGAATACTCCGCGTCTATCAAGGACGGAAGTCGGTCGGGAAATCGCCAGCTTCCGGCGATTTGAATGTTTCGCAGCCGCGACGCCTGCGCCAGGTCCGCCTGTGAAATCCCGACTTCCTCAAGCTCGGCTTGGAGCGACCGATTGTTTAATAGCGCAATCGTCACGGCGGATGGCGCGGTGAGGTTCGTTCGCAACAAGACGTTCATAACGTCGTTATTCATGCCACGCATTTGCTGACCGGTTCGCGCCGCCACGGTTTTGTTCACGTCGTCCAGAGCGGCTTTCGGATTTGTGCTGGTGCAGCCGACGAGAACCAACGGCAAAACCGCGACGAGGATTGCGATTTGTTTTTTCATAAATGTTTTTCTTCCGCTTTCGGCTTCTGCAAAAATTCAATGGTGGCGCATACCCGCGATGTGCAAGAAGGCGACAAACAACAGCACGATAACGGCAACGTGTGCAGCGTGAATTCCAGCAATGCGCGCCCAACGTGACTTGTGGTTCGCGAATATCGGCTGGTGTGTCGGCGCGACTTCTCCGCTGGGATGAGATGAGACATTCGTCTGCGATGCTCGTCGCCTGCCGTAAGAAGTCAATCCCCACGGCGAATTGCGCCAAAAGTATTGTTACCCGGGAGGGGGGTGAGGAGAGGGTAAAAGGATACGTTGCGCCAGAAGTGACTGTTACCGTGGCGGGAATGGATAAAGCAATGAGTTCTACGACACGGAAAGAGGTTTTGAAGAAAATGCGGTGGCGTTACCGGAGTGCGGGAACGGAGCATAAAAAGCAGTTGCTGGATCAGGCACAGGAGCTCTTTGGATATCATCGGAAAGCAGCGATTCGGGCATTGCGCGCGCGCAAAGCGGCGCCTGGTCCCCGGATTATCACGGGACGTCCGGTGAGCTATGCGGGGGACCTTTTGCTGCCGTGGTTGAAGCCGATCTGGAAGGCGGCCGATTACGCGTGCGGACGGCGTTTGGCGGCGATGTTGCCGGAGTGGGTTCCAGCCTATGAGCAACATGAGCGAAGCATGCCGACGGAGGTGAGGGAGAAGTTGCTGAGTGTGAGCGGGCGGACGCTGGACCGTTTGCTGGAGCCGCTCCGGGTTCAAGGGGCGGGGCGTTCGCTGACGCGTCCTGGGACGCTGCTGCGGCAGCAGATACCGATTCGAGGGAGTGTCTGGGAGGAAGGCAAGGCGGGTTGGCTGGAAGTGGATACGGTGGCTTTGTGCGGAGGCAGCGTGGCCGGAGAGTTTGTCTGGATGTTGGACGGAGTGGATTACGCCACGGCGTGGGTGGAAGTGCGGGCGATCTGGGGACGCGGACAGGAGGGGACCCTGGCAGCGTTAAAAGATCTGGAAGAGAGTTTGCCCTTTGAATTGCTGGGCCTGGACAGCGATAACGGCGGAGAGTTTATAAACTACCATGTGCTGAGCTGGCTGCAGAAACGGCCGCGGCCGGTATTCATGACCCGGAGCCGGCCGTATAAGAAAGATGACAACGCGCATGTGGAGCAGAAGAACTGGACGCATGTGCGGCAAAACTTTGGGTATGAGCGGCACGATAATTCCGAAGTGGTGGAACGGATCAACGCGCTGGCCAAAGGAGCGTATGGACAATTGCTCAACTACTTCCATGCGAGCCTGAAACTGGAGGGCAAGGAACGCAAAGAAGGGAAAATTCGGCGGATCTACGGCGAGGCGCAAACACCGCTGGCACGCGTGTTGGCCAGCGCTGAGGTGACGGAGCAAACCAAGCGGCGGCTTCAGGAGGAAAAGGCTGGATTGAATCCCTTTGCGTTGAAAAGGAAAGTGGCAGAAAGCTTGAAAGAGATAGACCGGATGCGCCGGGCGCGGCCGAACTGAGCGAGGGGCAAAAAGAGAGGCGAAAAATAAGAAGTCCTTTCCCCGGTGGCGGTTGCGCTCCGCTTCACCGCCACCGGGGAAAGGCAGGAATTCGCGAAAGATTTGACAGCCGCTATAGGCTGTCGAGGAAAGAAAAACTAACCCAAAGAAATGAGCCATCGGGTAACAGTCCTTTTGGCACAACGAATCCACACCTCGGGTAACAGTTACTTTTGGCGCAGGGCGCACGGCTTGAAAACCGATAACGCCATGGCCACAAGCAACACTAACAAACCACCCGCAGAGTGAATCAGTTCCGGGCGCAAGTCGGCGTTGGACAACTTTGTCCCTTTCGCCATGAGGGCCAAGCGACTTACATCCCTCATGTGTTGGAACAAAATGACGACGGCAAAAACCGTGAGAACGAACTTTGTTAATACCCACCAATGCCGGAACAAACCCCAGCGAGTGCCTAGCGACTGAACCAGCCCGCTCAAAAGTGCCGCGAGGCTGAAGGGGACGATGACAAACCAACCGATGAATTCCATTGAGAGACAGGCAGCGCGCACCATTTGTTCGTCGCGGCTGGTCAGCGCGGCGATGGCGAGCGCCAAATAAGGAACGACTGCACCGAACCACCCAACGGAAAAAGTGACGTGTGCGAGAAGCGTGAGTTTTTGAAAACGAGGTGCTATATTCACAGTTTGTAAATTGTTCCGTTGCCAGCATTTTTGCTGGCAACGGATTGATGGGGATTAATTACATGGTCGCGTGTTCTTCGAGCGTCTTGAGAGCGGTGTCCATTTGCTTCAAGTTCGCTTCGGTCTTGGCCTGGTCGCCCGCGTCCCCCGATTTGTCGAGAGCTTCGGCCAGTTGCGAAACTTTTTTGACCGCATTCTCAACCATCTTCTTGTGGTCGGGGTTGGCTTTGGCTGGCAACGCCTTGGCAAGGTCACGAATGGCGAATGCGTGTTCATGAACCACATCCAGCTTCTTCGCCTTCACGGTGGCCGCCAACTCCTCGTGGTGCTTGTGGATTTCCTTCAAAATCTCATCACGCGTAGCGGGAATTTTGATCTTCGTCTCGGCTTCCTTGTGTTCCGGTTTGTCTTTTTCCTGGGCATGACTTGTCTGCGTGTTGAATAAACCGATGGCAGCGCAAAGCCCCATCGCCAGTAGTGTTTTTGTTTTCATATTTCTGTTTTAGTGGTTTGTATTTATGTGTTGCGGGACGAGAGCATTCTCCGGCTCTTGCCTGGTGCGGAATTCCGAGTGTGCTGACTTCACCGCCCGCGCGCGAAATCCACCCTCCAATCCCCAGCGAAGCAGCGCCAAGCACGAATGTCAGCGCGGCAAGCGGAAGTCGGGTTTTCGGAAGTTTTTTCGGCAGCGTGATGGCGGCGATTGCCAAAACCGCCGTCGCGTAAAAGAAGTAAATGAACTTTTCGGCGCGCTCCATGTGCTCGTCGAGCCATTGGCGAGATTCGTTATCGAGCAACGGAGCAAGTTCGTTGTAACCGTGCTGTCCGTAATACAGGACCGGCCACGCTGACGCGGCACAAATGGCCGTGACGATCAATCCGGCGATTTGCAGACTGTTATTTCGGCGTAGCAATCCAACCGCGAGCGTGACGATTCCGATTCCAAGCCCGTAAACGGGCAACGGATTCAAGAGTACATGGAGGTATTCCGGCTTGAGACCCAAGAACCCTTCCTTGCTGCCGGCCCTGTTCATGTCATGCGCAAGCGCGGTGGACACTAGCGCGGATAGAGCGACAAAAAGTATCGGCAAATTTTTAAAAGTTTTCATTGATGGCATGCGTGTATGAACGGAATTTCTCCGTGACGAATAGCGGCACGGAACGGATGGGGAAGCGAATCAGCCGAGCGCGCGAAGGATTCAGCTTAAAGAAGAACGGGCGGAGCGAGACTACAGAACGCCGGGCCTAGACACACCAAGGGCGTGAACACCCAATCGCGTCGCCGAGCGGGGCGCGAGAATAAGGCAACCGGCTCGATGTCCGACACATCCAGCGCGAGCGCAGTCGGAGCGAGCATGTGGAGGACGGAAAATTCAGGAATGATGAGCGGCGATGAGGCGTGGCTCGACAAGGCCGACTTGAGCGTCGCGCAAGAAGCGTCGGCGCTGTTATCGGGATGGGGACTCCGTTCGTCGTCGTGATGCGAATGGGAAGTCGTTGCCTCGTCCCCAACCGATGTGTCGGATTCGTCATGGCACGCGCCGGGCAAGCAGTACACTTGACACAAGGCTTGCGCGCCCATCCAGAGAAATAGCGTCATCGCCGCAAACCAGCGGAACAACGGACGCAATTTCGTTTGGCGCGAACTCATGTTTCGATTGACCTGTAATTGACTGTGCCCGGACAAAAAGTGATTGTCAACGCACACCTAATAATACTCCGCTCGCCGCAAAATCCCTCAAAGTTTTTTGCGCCGCCCGCCGCGAAGGCTCGAGGGATTTAGTTTGTCGGCTTGAAGCCGGGGGCGTTTTGCGCTCACTCTCGTTCGTATGGCGGCGAAGTTTCTGAAGATAATCTCTCCGTGGTTTTAAGACTCCGGACCTTGACATCGACGTGATGAAAAGTGCGCGTACAACCGTCACACCGGGAGCGAGCCAATGCATCCGGGCACGAGGCAGCCCGATTGCTGGGCGCAATAGCACGCTTATTCACCGTTTCGGCCATTTCAAGAAAAGGGCGGGGGGCGGGCCGAGCAGGGTGTTGCTGAATTAAATGCTTCGCGCAGATTCGCCAATCGGCTACAATATAGCCATGCATCAGATCCTGCATTTTGCGGAAAAAAGACTTGTTGCTCTCTCTCGGGGGGGGGGGTACAAACTGGTTGATGCGGGTGGTTTCGGAATTCACAGGATTCCCTTGCACGCCTTGTTTTGCCCGCACCGTCCTCGAACAGTCCTATGACCGTACGAAACCTCAAAAGACTTTCTGGAAAGGCGACGGGGAACGGGGCCTTGAAATCGAAGGGCGAGAAGCGCTCTCGGGTTCGCTCGTCCGTGGCTGGCGCGCCTATTGAAAAACAAAGTCATCCTGAAACGCATTCGCTTAAAGGCGGAAGTTTAATTCATTTCCCCGTCGTTGGTATCGGCGCGTCCGCTGGCGGCTTGGAAGCGTTTACTCAATTGCTCAAGAATCTGCCTGTCGATACGGGCATGGCTTTTGTTTTGGTTCAGCATTTGGACCCGGATCACGAAAGCGCGCTCACGCAGCTTTTGGCCAGGACGACTTCGATGCCAGTGACGGAGGTCACTCAGGGAACGTCGGTCTCGCCCAATCATGTCTATGTGATTCCACGGAACACCTGCATGGAGATCGCCAAGGGTGTGTTGAAACTTCGGCCACGGGAAAAAATCCCAGGAGCCCATCGGTCGATTGATGTCTTTTTCGAATCGCTCGCGCAGGATCAACGAGAGCGGGCCATTGGCGTCATCCTTTCGGGCACGGCGACGGATGGCACCCAGGGCCTGGAAATGATCAAGGCGGAGGGCGGATTTACTTTTGCACAGGATGACTCCGCCAAATTTGATTCGATGCCGCGAAGCGCCATAGCCGCCGGTTGCGTCGATCTGGTCCTCGCCCCAAAAGGGATTGCAAAAGAGTTGGCTCGAATTGCGAACCATCCTTTCATCCCGGAGCCGGTGGCGAGGTCCAGGGACCAAGCCTCCTCCCATAAAACGGCAGCGCCAGGGAAAGAGGAACCAGACTCCAGCCGCGAGGAGCCCGCGTCGCCGATCACTGTCGAGGAAAAGGGCTTCAGAAAGATTCACCAGTTGCTACGCGCTCATCGCGGGGTTGATTTTTCACTCTACAAATCAAACACCATCCAACGGCGCATCACCCGCCGCATGGTGTTGAACAAACAAAACGCGCTCAACGATTACGCTCAGTTTCTCAAGGGTAATGTAAGCGAACTCGATCTGCTTTATTCGGATGTTCTGATCAGCGTCACCAGTTTTTTTCGTAACCCTGAAGCGTTCGAGGCGCTGAAACTGAAAGTCTTTCCCGGACTTCTTCAGGATCGGCGGCCAGATAATCCTGTGCGAGTATGGACGCTGGGGTGCTCCACCGGACAGGAAGCTTATTCCATTGCGATGGCGTTCACGGAATTTTGCGACAGTATCCCGCGCCCGCCGAAGCTCCAAATCTTTGCGACGGACCTAAATGAGACGCTGCTGGAAAAGGCCCGGCAAGGTTTATACAACAGGAGCCACGTCGCTGATATTTCACCGGAACGGTTGAAACGATTTTTTGTTGAGGAACAAGGTGGCTATCGTGTCTGCAAGTCAATGCGAGAGATATGCGTTTTCGCACGGCAAAACGTCTTAAGCGACCCGCCTTTTTCGCGTATGGACCTCATCAGTTGCCGCAATATGCTGATTTATATCGAATTGGGGCTCCAAAAAAGAATTCTACCCAACTTCTATTATGCGCTCAAACCAGGGGGGTTTCTACTTCTGGGCGCGTCGGAATCGGTGGGCGCGTTCACAAACCTGTTCGCTGCTGCCGACAAGAAGCAGAAAATCTTTGCCAAAAAAACGGGGCCAACACCGGCATATCATCTGCCCGTATCCCATGACGCCCCGACGGAGAAAAAAGGGAACGCGTCAGCCAAACGGCAAGAATCGTCCGATGGTTTTAGCGCGGAACTGAACGCGCAACGCGAGGCACATCGTGTGATAGCTAATCATTACGCACCTCCGAGCGTGCTGATCAATGCAGATTGCGAAGCCCTGCAATTTCACGGCTTAACCAAGGCATTTCTTGAGCCGCCAACGGGCAAAGCCAGCCTTAACGTGCTGAAGATGGCCTGCGGTGGTTTGATGCTTCCGTTGCGCGCGGCCATCAACGAAGCGAAGAAGAAGGGGCAACTTGTGCGCAGAAAGAACGTGCGGCTCGATGACAATGGCCCTGAGCGGCTGGTAAACTTTGAGGTGATCCCCCTCAAGAATCTGAAGGAGCGGTGTTATTTGATTGTGTTTGAGGAAGTGTCGAAAGCGGGCCGGCCTGCCCGCAGCCCGCTGTCTGAGGAACCAATTGAGGCTCGCAACGTAACGGCGAACTCTTCCGTCAGAAACGAGTCACGCCGAATGAAAGAGTTGGAGCGGGAACTCACTGAATCCCGAGACTACACCCAATCGCTTCAGGAACAGCATGAAGCGGCGAGCGAAGAACTTCAGGCTTCAAGTGAAGAAGTCCAATCGGGCAACGAGGAATTGCAGAGCATCAATGAAGAACTGGAAACGTCCAAAGAGGAGCTCGAATCCACCAACGAGGAGCTGACTACCGTCAACGAGGAGTTGGCAAGCCGGAACACCGAACTCAACACGGTGAACAGCGACCTGATCAATCTGCAAACCTCCACGAAGCTTCCCATCGTTTTGCTCGGTCGGGACCTAACCATCCGGCGCTTCAGTCCCCAGGCTGAAAAGCAGTTCAATCTGGTGGCGACCGACGTGGGACGGCCCTTCGGGAAGGTTCGGCACGATCTTGATCTTCCCGATTTGGAGGCGTTCATCAGTGAGGTCATCGGCAGTGTGCGGGAACGAGAGTGCGAAGCGCGCGATAAACAGGGCCGCTGGCATCTCCTGCATGTGCGCCCTTACATGACCTTGGACAACAAAGTGGACGGAGCGGTCCTTGTGCTCATGGATATCAACGCGATCAAAGATTCCGAGCGGGCCGTCATCGCCGCGCGTGATTTCGCCGAGGCCATTATTCGCACGGCGCGCGACCCGTTTCTGATCCTCGACGCCAGCCTGCGTGTTGAGAGGGCCAACGAGGCCTTTTACAGCACATTCAAAGTATCTCGCGAGGAATCTCTGGGTCGAACGGTTTTTGAACTCGACCATGGACATTGGGACATTCCCAAACTGCGCGAACTTCTTGAGGATATTTTACCACGGCACAGTTTCTTCAATGCCTTCGAGGTCACCCACGACTTTGAAAACATAGGCCACCGCACCATGCTGCTCAACGCTCGAACGTTGAGCGAAACCAACGGACAACACGCAAGGATTCTGCTCGGGATTCAGGACATTAGCGAACTGCTGCATTTCCAAGCGGAGATGCGCCGCTCAGAACTGCGCTATCGCCGCCTATTTGAAGCGGGCAAAGATGGGGTGTTGATTATGGACCCGGGCACACGGAAAATTATCGACGCTAACCCCTTCATGACGGATCTGTTGGGTTATCCACACGAAGCGCTGCTGGGGAAGGAACTGTTCGAAATCGGCCTCCTCAAAGATGAAGAGGCGAACCGCATCGCGTTCGCAGAACTGCAACAGAACGGCTTTATCCGCTACGAAAATTTGCCGCTGGAAACACAAAATGGACAAAGGCGGGAAGTGGAATTTGTCAGCAATGTGTATCAGGAAGGGGCAGGAAAAATCATCCAGTGCAACATCCGTGACGTCACCAAACGCAAGCAAGCGGAACGAGAGCTTTCGGAAAAGGCACGGTTGCTTGACCTCAGCAACGACGGCATCATCGTGCGCAATCTTAATGACAAGATCACTCTGTGGAACAAAGGCGCTGAGAAGCTTTTCGGTTGGACTTTCGAGGAGGTCATCGGGAAAAACCTCCATGCGTTGTTGCATTCAGAATTCCCAAACGGGATGGAGGGAGTTGCCGCCCACCTTCACAGCGAGACCCCTTTCAGCGGCGAGCTCATCCAAACTGCTCGCGACGGACGGCGTGTGCCCTGCCTGTGTCGGTGGGTTTTGGACCCCGGCACGGAATCAATATTAACCAGTTATACGGACATCACCGAACGCAAAAAGACCGAGGAGGAATTGCGTCAGGCGCACGAGCTCTTGGCCGACCGGGCGGGTCAACTGGAACAAGCTGTCGTAGAGCGAACGGTAAAGTTGCAGGAAACCATCGCTGAATTGGAAGCTTTCTCCTACAGCGTCACTCACGACATGCGTGCTCCGCTCAGGGCCATGCAAAGTTTTGCGCTGATTCTCGCCGAGGAGTGCGCAGGCCAAGTCAGCGCGGAGGGCAAGAATTATATTCGACGAATTCAGACTGCCGCCCAACGAATGGACAGTCTCATTCTGGACGTGCTCACTTATAGTCAAATCGTCCGAACTGACCTGAAGCCGGGCGTGGTAAACGTAAAGCGGCTTTTGGAAGGAATTTTAGAATCATATCCGCATGTGCAGCCGCGAGACGCTGAGATATTGCTCGAAGGTGGCTTCCCCGATGTCCGAGCCAACGAAGCGGCGTTGATGCAGTGCATATCGAATCTGATTGGGAATGCCGTCAAATTCGTGGCCCCGGATACGAAACCGAAAGTGCGGATATGGGCCGAAACCGAAGGAACGCTGGTCCGGTTATTCTTCCGCGATAACGGCATCGGCATTGAGAAGGAGTCGCACGAGAAGATTTTTGAGATTTTCCAACGTCTGAGTCCAAAATACGAAGGGACAGGCATTGGATTGGCAATTGTTAAAAAAGCCATTGAGCGATTGGGTGGTCGGGTCGGGTTGGAATCTTCGCCGGGTCAAGGCAGCACCTTTTACCTTGAATTGCAATGCGCAACGCCTGAGCACGAATGATGTTGAATCCACCAGTTCTCTATGCTGAGGATGATGAAAACGACGCGTTCCTAATCAAACGCGCCTTCAGGCAAGCTGAGGTCACTAATCCCCTTGTGATTGTATCGGACGGGAATGCAGCGATTGAATATCTCTCGGGGAAGGGAAATTACGCACAACGCGAGGAGCATCCGCTTCCTTGTTTGGTGCTGTTGGACCTGAAAATGCCTGGAAAGTCGGGTTTAGAGGTGTTGGAATGGAAACTTAACCAACCATCTCTTTCGACACTGCCCACTTTAATGCTAACCTCCTCAAGTCAGGAACGAGATATTCGGCAGGCCTATTTGCTGGGAGCCAATGGGTACCTACTAAAACCGAGCACTCCCGATGGAATGGTGTTACTGGCTAAGGCCATTAAAGATTATTGGCTGAGCGCGAATCTGTATATCAAACCCTAAATACCTTACGTTTTGAACCGATCCAAATAAACGTGACGGACATGCCTGTCCGAGTGGAGAACAACCTTGATGGCCGACAGGAGCCAGTTCAAAAGTGCGAGGCAGGCGGGTTCCGTGCGGTGAGCTGATAGCAGGACGATTTATCACAATAATCCTGAGGCCTTGGCTAAGCTGCGCTGGACTGGTAAAAACGTAGTCGGATGAACCGAACATCTACTCTACTCTAGTGCCGTTGTGGCAAATTGATTGCGATGAGTTTCGTAAGGTGGGTCGTGTCTTTGAACTC
>JBBRPU010000045.1:0-16531 GCA_038227545.1 Candidatus Acidiferrales bacterium | reverse complement strand
CGGATTTTTCAAAAAAGATACCGCGGATGAAATTGCCGTGCAGGAAGACGTGAACTCGCGCAAAGGTGTCGAGCGCATTATTCGCTATGCCTTCGAATACGCCACAAACAAAGGTTTGAAGCGGGTGTGCATGAGCGACAAATCCAATGCCATGACTTTTGCGCACGATTTGTGGCAGCGGGTGTTCAAGCAGGTTCGACAGGAATATCCGGCCATCGAATCGCGGCACTTGTACATTGATACGCTGGCAATGGAGTTGGTTCGCGATCCTGGACAATTTGATGTGATCGTAACTTGCAATCTCTTTGGCGACATCATCAGCGATCTGGGTGCGCAGCTAGCCGGAGGACTGGGACTGGCACCGTCTGGGAATATTCATCCTGGCCAGACATCATTATTCGAACCGGTGCACGGCTCAGCGCCGAACATTGCCGGGAAGGGCATCGCGAATCCGTTCGGTGCGGTGCTGGCGTCGGCGATGATGCTGGATTTCCTGGGTTGGGACGCTGAGGCAGCGGCGTTGAATGAATCGGTGAAGGCGGCGCTGCGAGAGAATTACGTGACGCCGGACTTGGGCGGAGACTGCAAGACTGGCCAAGTGGGCGACTGGTTAGCGCGGCGTGTCGGCTAGTGCAGAGAATTGTCGCCGGGCCGACAATGAAAGCGCAACTTGAAAGAACATCTAGCGCGTCCAACAAAATCTCTCTAGCTACTTTCCCTTCAGCGCGCGTCCTCTATTGAAGCTTTTAGTGTCAGAAGTCGGCACGCCGACATCAGAAGTTTTTCTTCAAGGCGGTGTGATAAAAAAGGCCACCTTAAAGTTAAGGTTTAGCTGAAGAGCGAACTGCTGTGGTGAGCAGTAGCCCCATTAGAAAGCCGCCAATGTGGGCCCACCAGGCCACCCCACCCTGAGCGATTTCACCGAGGCTGCTCACTCCCGCGACGAACTGCAATAAAAACCAATAACCCAAGATGACAACTGCGGGTATCGGCACGAGGAAAATGAAGACCAATGTCAAAATCCGCGACCGCGGATACAACACCAGATACGAGCCCATGACGCCGGAAATAGCTCCACTGGCACCGAGAGCGGGGAGGGGTGAATGGAGGTTGAACACGACATGGAGGAGTCCCGAACCGACTCCACACGCCAGGTAGAACAGCAGATAGGGAACGTGCCCGAAGAAATCCTCTACGTTGTCGCCGAATATCCACAGGAACAGCATATTTCCAGCGATGTGTGCAAAGCCGGCATGCAGAAACATGCTGGTGAACAGCGGTATAAATGCGCCGCGAAAATCGATGGTACCGGCGAGTAGAGCCGGGAAGCGCGCCGGGATGCTGGCGTTCGCCATCAAGAAAGCTTTGAGCAGGTGTGGTGGCAAGGTTAGCTGGTATGCGAACACGGCGATGTTTGCGCAGATCAGTAGGATGTTTATGACCGGCGGAGTGCGATGCGGCGTTTGATCTTTAAGAGGGATAAGCACGGGGCCGGGCTAAGACTAGCCAACTCCTCCGGAAATAGAAAGTTCGGACGGCAAATTTTATTTGGCGACGACGAAATCCGTTTCTAGTATCCCAGTAGAATAAAAAAGCATGCGGAATTGTTTATTTGCGCGCGCACGTTGCGCCGCTGCTGCGAGTGTGATAATTATTCATGTTCCGCGTGCACGTGAGATCTGAGCTGTGTCAGAGCTCGGTAGGGAAGACCGGCGCGCCAAGAACTTCATGCCCGCCCGGGAAACGGAAGCCATTATTTTGAAAACTTTTCCGCTGGGCGAAGCAGACCGGCTGGTGAGTTTTTTCGGGCGTGCCTCGGGGCGGATGCGCGGAGTGGCGGCGGGAGCGCGGCGCATCAAGAATCGCTATGGATCCACGCTGCAACTGCTGTCGCACGTGCAATTATGGTACGTGGAAAAAGAAACCCGCGACCTGGTGCGCATTCAGCAATGCGAGCCGCTGGAGTCTTTTAATAAGGCGCAGAGCGATTATTCCCTGAGTACCGGTATGGCGGTGGTCAGCGAAGTAGCGGAAACAGTGCTGCCGGAGCGCGAAGTTTCAGAAGCAATGTTTCGGTTGATCCTGCTGACTGCGCAGGAGATCGAGCGCACTGGCGACTGGGCTTTGCCGTTGAGTTATTTCACTTTCTGGACGGTGCGACTAGGAGGATGGTTGCCGCGGTTTGATCGGTGCGCTAACTGCGGCGCGGAGTTTGGATCGAACGCTGCGTACTTTGCGTCATGGGAGCCGGGATTACTGTGCGGGAAGTGCCGGCGATCCGGGATGCCTGCCATCCACGAGGAAGCTCGACGGCTGGCGGAGCGCTTCACAGGAGAGCGGTTGGATCGCATCCCAGTCTTCGCGCAGATGAAACCGGAGCTAAAGGAATTACGAGAGGCTTCGTTGGGGTGGGTCGAGCATCACACCGAGCGGAAATTGAGTACAAGACAGCTTTTGGAGAACAGTTGAAAGTTAAAGTAAAACTTGAGAAGAACGTGGGATTGAATTTTCAGGATTTGATTCTGAAGCTCTCGCAATTCTGGGCGAGACAAAACTGTGTGCTACAACAACCTTACGATGTGGAAGTCGGCGCAGGCACGATGCATCCCGAAACATTTCTGCGGGTGCTGGGTCCGGAAACTTATCGCGTTGCTTTTGTGCAACCGAGCCGCCGGCCCGCAGACGGCCGCTATGGAGAGAATCCGAACCGGTTATACAAGCATTCACAATTTCAGGTGATCCTTAAGCCTTCTCCTTCCGATGTACAGGACGTATACCTCAAGAGCCTTGAAGCTATAGGTATTGACCTGCGAGTGCATGACATTCGGTTTGAAGAGGACAACTGGGAATCGCCAACACTTGGTGCGTGGGGAATTGGCTGGCAAGTGCTGCTGGACGGCTTGGAGATCACACAGTTCACCTACTTCCAGCAGAGCGGCGGAATCGACCTAGACCCTATCTCGGTAGAGCTGACTTACGGGTTAGAGCGTATCTGCGCGTTTCTTCAGGGCGTAGACAGCGTCTACGATTTGCGCTGGTCCGCCGACAAGAAGTATGGAGAAATTCGCCTGGCGGAAGAGCAGCAGCTTTCGGTATACAGCTTCGACAAGAGCGACGCAGCGGCGATTCGAGCAGAATTTGATTTGCACGAGAAGCAGGCTAAAGAATTACTTGAGGGTTTTCCGGAAGCAAAGGGAGAAGGGCGCGCTCGCTATCCTTTGCTGGCGGCCTACGACCATTGCTTGAAGTGTTCGCATCTGTTCAATTTATTGGATGCGCGCGGTGCCATCTCTACAACCGAGCGAGCGGCGTTGATGGCCAGAGTCCGCGCCGCCGCCTGTAAGACCGCTGCGGCATATCTGGATCAAATCGGCGGGCCCGCCAAACGGCGGGAGTTGCACGCATGAAAGATGCCCCAGGCGATCCCATGAAGTCACCCAGCAAGAAACTTCAAGTAAAACTTGAGAAACGACTTGAGCTCGTTTTTGAGATCGGATGCGAGGAAATTCCAGCCGGAATGTTGCCACGAGCCGAGGAGGAACTGCGGACCAACATCACCAAACTGTTGACGGCCGAGAATCTGGTCGAGGGTGTAACGGTGGAGACGTTCAGTGGGCCGCGGCGCCTGACCGCCTGGGTGCAAGGACTCATTTCCAAGCAGGTGGATGTCACGAGCGACGTGACTGGGCCGCCGAAGTCGGTGGCTTACGATGTTGAGGGGTTTCCCACCCGGGCGGCGCTGAGCTTTGCCGAGAAGCAGGGGTTGCAGGTCGAGGCCTTGCACCTGATGCAAACGGCTAAGGGAGAATATTTGGCGGCCCGGCAAGTGAAACGCGGCCGCACCGCAGAAGAGATCTTACGCGACGTATTGCCGCGTGCGATTCATGACCTCACATGGCCGCGTTCCATGACCTGGACGGGCATTGACGGGGCAAGATTTATTCGACCCATTCGCTGGATTCTGGCGGTGCTTGACGGCAAAGTGCTGCGATTCTCGTATGGTGGGGTTACTGCAGGGGACTTCACCATGGGGCATCGGTTTATCGGCCGGGGCCGTTTAACGGTACGAAGTTTTGCCGAGTACGAGAAAAAGCTCGGTGTCAACGGTGTGATTTTGCGTCCGAATGACCGGCGCGAAAAGATAGATCGAGAGTTAGGGCAATTGGCGCGCAAGGGCGGCTATCAAATTCATGAAGATGCATCGTTACAAAACCTCGTGTGTTACTTGAACGAGTATCCCAGCGTTATTGAGGGGGACTTCGACAGCAAGTTCCTGAACTTACCGGATGAGATTCTTGTCACGGTAATGCGCGACCACCAAAAATACTTTGCGGTGGAGAGCGCGCAGGGAGAACTGGCACCGAAATTTCTGGCGGTGATTAATCTGGCGCGAGATGCGCGCGGACTGGTACGTGCGGGACATGAGCGGGTGCTGCGGGCGAGGTTCGCGGATGCAGAATTCTTCTGGACTGCGGACCAGAAGAAGCAGTTGGTGGAAAATCTGCCGAAGCTCGAGCGCGTGACATACGAATCGCGGCTGGGGAGTTATCGGGACAAGGTGGAGCGGGTGCGCTCCATCGCGCGCTGGCTGGCGGAGCAGTGGTACAGCAGCGGAATGATCGAGGCGCATGTTGCTGAAGCGGATCGTGCCGCGGAATTGGCGAAATGCGATCTGGCGACGGAGATGGTGCGGGAGTTTCCGGAGCTGCAAGGAATTGTCGGTGGCTTGTACGCGCGCGCACAGGGAGAACCTGAGGAAGTGGCGGACGCGATTTATGATCATTACAGGCCGGTAGGGCTCACGGAGCCGATTCCGCGCAACGTGACCGGATGCGCGGTGGCGCTGGCCGATAAACTGGACTCGATTGCCGGATGCTTTCTAGTGGGCGTAGTGCCTACAGGCTCGAGCGATCCGTATGCGCTGCGGCGCGCGGCATTGGGAGTGGTAAAAATTATCCTGGAGAGGAAGCTGCCCGTGTCTCTATCGCTTGCTGTAGGCGCGGCCGCTAAGGCGTTGCTGGTTTATAAACCCAAGAAAGGCATGAGCACAGAGCAGGAAGCGCAGGTCGTGGAATTCATTCTGGATCGCGCCAAATTCATCTTGCGGGACCGCGACGGATTTGCGTATGACGAGGTAAATGCAGTGTTTCGCGCGGGCGCCGAGGACCTGGTGGATGCGCAGAAGCGATTAGTGGCGCTGAAATCCATTCGCAAATCGAAAAATTTCGAGCCTTTGGCAGTGTCTTTCAACCGGGTGCGCAAGATTCTGGAAAAGGCAGACCTCAGTAAAGATGGTACGCGCCACGTGCAGGTCGAATTGTTCGATCATGATGCAGAGCGGGAGTTGTATTCCGCCATGCGCGAAGCTGCGGCAAAAGTTCAGACCGCCAAGCGCGCGGGGAAGTATCAGGAGGCGCTGGAGATCATCGCGGGTTTGCGGAAAGTGGTGGATGGTTTTTTTGAGAAAGTGATGGTGATGGCGGAGGACCAGCGCATCAGGGCGAACCGCCTCACACTGTTGTCTGATTTACTGAAGGAGTTCACGACAGTGGCAGATTTTTCGGAAATTGGGAACGAAGAGCGGCGGCAGTCTTGATGGCAAGCACCGAGTCCGTACGGATCGTATTTGAAGTAATCATTGAAATGTTGGGCATTCGCGGCGGGAGTCGACACGCCGACATCTGAGTGCTTACTTTAGGTTGCGCTGTAGAATTAGATTCAGAATTGTAAGGCCGGGATGTCGGCACGCCGACAAGCAAAGTAAAAGTTTAAGTGGCGATCCACTGCGAAGTAGAGGTTTTTCTAGTATTCGAATGAGTTTTTATTTGAGGAACATTGAAGCTTAGCTTTAACTGCATTCTGAAGCACAAATCCTACGTCGAGGGGCACAGTGAAAAAATGGGTTTATTTTTTTGGGGCGGGCAAAGCAGAAGGTAACGGAGAGTGGCGTGAATTGCTAGGCGGCAAGGGAGCGGGCCTGGCGGAGATGACCAAGATCGGACTGCCGGTGCCAGCGGGTTTCACAATCTCAACAGAGGCTTGTGACTTCTACTACAAGAATGCGAAGAAGTACCCGCCGGAACTGAAGAAAGAGGTTGCTGCGCAGGTCGCACAACTGGAGAAAGTGACCAAGAAAAAGCTCGGCGATCCCAAAAGTCCGCTGTTGGTAAGCGTGCGCTCGGGGTCGGCGCGCTCCATGCCCGGAATGATGGAAACAATTTTGAACCTGGGTTTGAATGACCGCAGTGTGCAGGGTCTGGCGGGTGCCACGAAGAATGAGCGGTTTGCGTACGATGCGTATCGCCGGTTTGTGCAGATGTACTCGACGGTGGTCATGCAGATGTCCAAGGAGGACCTGGAGCACCGACTGGCTGCAATGAAACAGTCATTAGGTGTGAAGGAAGACACCGCAGTGCCGGCCAGCGGGTGGAAACAGTTGGTAGCCGAGTACAAGCAATTATTTAAAGAGAAGACGGACAAGGATTTCCCTGACGATCCCATGGATCAGCTGTGGGGCGCAATTGGCGCGGTGTTTGGTTCTTGGATGGCGGAGAAGGCGGTCACTTACCGGCGCGTGGAGAAAATTACCGGCGTGATGGGCACGGCGGTGAACGTGGTGCAGATGGTGTTTGGAAATAACGGTGACACCTCCGGGACGGGGGTGTGCTTCACCAGGGATCCAAGCTCGGGCAAAAAAGTTTTTTACGGCGACTATCTGGTGAACGCGCAGGGTGAGGACGTGGTGGCGGGAATTCGTACTCCGACGCCGTTGCGCGAGATGGCCAAAGCGATGCCCAAGGTTTACGGGCAGCTCGATAAAGTTCGAGTAAAACTTGAGACTCACTATCGCGACATGCAGGACATGGAATTCACAGTTGAAGACGGGACTTTATATATGTTGCAAACGCGAACGGGCAAGCGGACGCCCGCGGCGGCGTTTCGCATCGCAGTGGATATGGCAAACGAGAAGCTGATCAGCAAAAAAGACGCAATCCAGCGAATCAAGTCGGAAGATATTGAGCGATTGTTTTATCCAGTCATTGACGCGAAGATGGATAAGAAGTCGCTGGAAGCAAGAATTCTGGGTACAGGGATCAACGCGGTTCCAGGAGCCGCGGTGGGTCGAGTGGTTTTCTCCGCGCAGAAGGCGGAAGAGTGGGCCGAAAACGGGGAGAAAGTAATTTTGGTTCGGCGCGAGACGAGTCCTGAGGACGTGGGCGGCATGGCCGTGGCGCAGGGAATTTTGACCGCTACCGGCGGAAAGACCAGCCACGCAGCGGTGGTGGCGCGCGGATGGGGCAAGTGCTGCATCGTAGGCGCCGAGAAATTGCAAATTGATTACAAATCGCTTTCGATGCTGGCTGGCGGAAAGACCGTGAAAGAAGGGGATTGGGTCACGCTGGACGGCAGCGAGGGCGTTGTGTATTCGAGCGAAATGCCGCTGGTGGTGCCGGAACTGCCTCAAGCGTATGCGACGCTGATGAAGTGGGGTGATGAAGTGCGGCGATTGCGCGTGCGCACCAACGCGGATACCCCGCAGGATGCGCGCAAAGCCCGGGAGTTCGGTGCGGAAGGTATCGGATTGTGCCGCACCGAGCATATGTTCTTCACCGACTTTGAGCATCCGGAGAGAAGTCACGAACGGCAGCGCGCTATCCAGGAAATGATTCTGGCGGAAACCCGGGAGGCGCGCGTCAAGGCCTTGGACAAGTTGCTGCCATTTCAGCGGCGGGATTTCGTGGGAATATTCCAGGCGATGGACGGTTTTCCGGTGACGATACGGTTGATTGACCCGCCGCTCCATGAATTCGTACCGCACGAACGCGCCAAGCAGGAGGAGTTGGCAAGAGACTTGGGAATAGATGTCGAGACAGTGGCGCGGCGTGTGGAACAGCTGCACGAAGCCAATCCCATGCTAGGGCATCGCGGTTGCCGCTTGTCTATTACTTATCCCGAAATTCTTGAGATGCAGGTGAGGGCGATCATCGAAGCGGCGATTGAATGCCAGCGAGGGCGGGTTAAAGTCTTACCTGAGATAATGCACCCGTTGGTTTTGGACGAGAAAGAGCTAGCGATTCTTGAACAGGCTACCCGGCGAGTGGCGGATGCGTTGATCAGTAAGGCCGGCGTGAAATTGCCCTATCTGGTGGGCACGATGATCGAGTTGCCCCGCGCTGCGCTGATGGCGGCAGAAATCGCCGAGGTGGCCGAGTTTTTCTCGTTCGGCACCAACGACCTGACGCAGACGACCATGGGCTTGTCACGCGACGATGCCGGGCGCTTCTTGCCCGACTACGTAGATGAAAAGAAGGCGGCGGTGTTTGCCACCGATCCTTTCCAGTCGCTCGATATTAAAGGCGTGGGAATGTTGATGCAGTGGGCCGTTACGCGAGGCAGAGAAACCCGGCCAAGACTGAAGATCGGCATCTGCGGCGAGCACGGCGGGGATTCCGAGAGCGTGAAGTTCTGCCACGGACTCGGGATGGACTACGTGAGCGCTTCGCCGTTCCGGGTACCGATTGCGCGGCTAGCGGCCGCACAGGCGGTCATTGAGCAGGATGCCCGAGAAAACAAAAAAGCCAAGAGGGCCGCCCGTTAGGTACGACGGTTGGACATTTCGCTGGGCGTCAGTGGCGAAATTGAGGCTCAACTATTTCTTGAATTGTCGGCGAGCCGACTATATTTTGCGACGGTAGTTCCTTACACTTCGAGCTTTGCTTGAGGTCGGTTTCGCGAGCTTGCCTGATCTGCGGTCGGCATAACACTAGCTCGCACTATCTGAAAACCCAGTTCAGACATCCAAGTCCTTGGCTTCTACCGCAAAAATCGGATACACTATTCGCGTTCCCACCGGTTCCCAATCGTCTCATGGCGGCATCTTACAGGTGCAAATCACGGCCTTGAAACAGGTCTGTGCCCATACCAGTAGCGTCCACGGAGAGTATGCATGCGCTTTAGCATATTGATGCCCGTTTACAATCGGGAGGACTTTCTGCACCAAGCGATCGATTCCGTTCTATCGCAAACTTTCCGAGACTACGAGTTGTTTGCGATTGACGATGGATCTACCGACCGTTCCCCGGAGATTATTAAATCGTACGGAAGCGCAGTCAAATTTCTGCAGCAGCCCAACCAAGGTCCTGAAGCGGCGAGAAACTACGCCGCATCCCGTGCGAGAGGCGATTACCTGGTGTTCCTCGACAGCGACGACTACTTTCTGCCATTTGCTCTGGAGACGTATGATCAGGTCATACGGTACTTCGATGCTCCCCCGTTTCTCCTGGGAGGAATGTTCCACAAGCATGCGGAAGAAAAACTTGAGCCTATGGAAATGGTCGCTGAGCCCATCGCCGCCGTCAGATACCCGAATTTCCTGGCCAGGAACGAATCGATTGGCAACAGCGTTTTTATTGTGCGCCGATCGGCATTCGAGGAAATTGGGGGGTTGCGCAAACACACCAATGCGAAGACGTGGTATTCCGATGACAATAATCTGATGTTGAAACTCGGTACATACAGCCCGTTCATTTATATCAACAGGCCGCGAACTGCGCTATACCGGATGCATTCCGGGAACAGCATAAGAAATCTTAAGGCGACTGCTGATGGCCTAGTCCGGTTGGCTGAGGCGGCGCGGCGGGGCGAATATCGAGGCGGGCAGCAGGTGCGGACGTTCATAGGGAGGCGGACGGCAGCCTATGCTTATGGCAGATGTTGGCGGAGTGGGGCGCGCGGCCTGGCAGTGAAACTTGTACTGCAAACGGCTCCGCTGGTGATGGCGGCGTTGTGGAATGCTGCAAAGAGGAATCTGAAAAAGGGCCCTCAGCCAGTCCTAGTGCCTGCAGAACCTCGGGGGTGAAATCACGCGAATCCATCCGGCGCGGCATATGAATTGCCTGGTCGTGAGCGCGCTTTTCGGTGGGAGACGGCCAAGGGTCGTTGCGGCGAAATGGAGATCCAGTTAAGAAGCTCATCTTTGCCCCAGCAATCGTCGTGAGCGCCTTATCGTGTGCGCTGTTTTTGACGCCGTGAAATTACCTCAATACTCGCTTTAAGCCTCGCCGGAACAAATCAAAGTAGAAGGCATTAGTTTCAATGTCGGCACGCCGACATTGGAATTCAAGGCTTACTTAAAGTTTTACTTGAAGTGTTCTTAGGTGGGGATTTTGAAAAAGAAATAGAGACCGATAAAGAAGAATATCAAGTCAGGCGACCAAGCTGCCAGAAACGGCGGCAGTTGGCCGACGCCACCCATGGCTTCCATCAGGCGGGCGATACTCCAGTAGCCTATGCCGATGGCGACTCCCAGCGCCACGCCGCCGATAGCGCCGCGGGCACCCACCAAGAAGGCGAAAGGGATAGCCAGGAGCATGCTGATGGGGGCAATCAGCGGGTAAGCGATCTTCACGTGCGACTGCACGGTAAGGTTAGCAACGTCAAAGCCTGCGCGACGCAGACCTTCGATGTAGCGGTGTAACTCCGACCAGTCCATCTGAAATGCCTGGCGGACTTCACGGTTGAAGTATTCGGGCGGCTCAGTGAGTTCGGGGAAAGCCTGAACACTGAATTGATCGAAGCGGGTAATGGTGCCGCCGGAAAAGTCACGAACCCAGCCGGACTCCAGCAGCCAATTTTTTTGCGAAGGGGACCATTGCGCGCGGGTGGCGAAAATGCGGCGGCGCACGTTAAAAGTGGCGGGATCAAGCTCGACGACGCTCAGGCCGCCGAAAAGATTTTGCAGCGGACTGAATAAATCGTAGTTATAAATTTTGGAGTGTTCCCCGAAAATCCAGCGCTGCGGATGGGTGTAGGTCTGCGGGGGCCGGCCCTTGATCTGGTTACGAAGCGCGTCCTGGCGCTGGTTCGCGTAGGGCAGATAGGTTTCGTCCACCAGTAACATCGCGGCAGCGAGCATCATTCCGGCGACCAGCAACGGGACGATCAAGCGGTGGATACTGATGCCGTTGGCCTTGATGGCCACGATTTCGTTGTTTTTACTCATGACGCCCAAAGTCACAAGGACAGCGACAAGGGCGCCCAGTGGCGCGAGGTTGTAAATCAGATAGGGGGTGAGATAGCGAAAATAGTTTATTACCGTGAGAAAGGCCACGCGGTGCCGCGCGATATCGTCAAGCAACTCAAAAAACGTAAAGGTCTCGAAAAGAAAAACGAATACCGCCATGATGACCGCGAAGTAGGCGGAGAAGCGGCGAAGAATGTAGATATCGAGAAGGCGCGGAAAGCTGCTGCCACCCAAAGTTGAGGCAGGGTGTTGAGCATGGCCGTTTTGGCGGACAGCCGCGCCGACGGCGCCGTTCAGTCGGCGGAATACGGAGACACGGACGCGGGCCTTGCGGCGAAGCAGCCGCAAGCGAGTGCGGATGACCCCGCTGCGATGGAGCCAGAGGCTTTCGCCGCGAAATTGCTCCATACGGGGAAGGAGAGCAAGTCCGAGAGCGGCGAGAATGACGTTAGCGATCCAAATCCCCGCGAATGGCGCTACCGTGCCCTGACGCGCAAGTCCAGCACCGGTGACGAACAGCAAGTAGTATCCAGCGATCATGGCGACTGCGATGAGGGAGCCGGCAGCGCGACCGCCGCGGCGAGGTTGCGCGCCGAGGGGTACGGCTACTAGAGCGAACACCAGACAGGCGAACGGGAAGGCCAAGCGGCGATGAAGCTCTACGCGAGACTCGCGCCACGTGGGACCGTTGTCGTGCAGCAAACTGGACAGGGAACGTTCGGGATTGCTGAGTTGGCGCTGCTTGGCGGGGATCAAATTGTTAACGTCAATCGGCCAATCGCTCTGGCCAAAAGCGGTGACGGAATAGCGATCAGGCCGGTCACGGTAGAACTCGTGCGTGCTGCCGCCTTGCAGATGTAGCTCGAGCTTGCCTTGACTGGGTTCAGGAATTACAATCGCGCGCTCGGCCAAGGTCAGGCGAGAACCGCCTTCTCCTCCGGTGTCTGCCAGGAACACCCCGTGCCATTGGGTGCCGCTGGCGGCCACATCGGAAATGTAAAGTATAAGTTGAGGAAAGCGTTCGTCGAATACTCGAGGTTGTACCTGGAACGAGATTTGCGAAGCGATTAGAGTGGCTTCGGTGGCGCGAAAGGTTCGTACGGCGAGCGGCGAAAGCCATAGGGTCATAGCGAGGCTGACCAGCAGGCCGCCTACCGCCATTACGCCAACCGGGAGAAGGATACGACGGCGGCCAATGCCCAGGGCGGTGAGTGCGATGATTTCGCTGTCGGCGGCCATGCGGCCCAGTCCCAGAAGGACGCCAATCAGCACCGCCATGGGAATGGTGAAAGTGAAAACGGCCGGAAAGATGCACAGGAAAAGCTTGAGGATTTGCGTGCCGGAGCCGGAGTGGCGCACGAACAGCTCCATCAGGCGGATGAGCTGAGGAACGAAAAAGACAAAGGTGAAGACGATTAGGCCGAGAGCGGCGTGCCGAAAAACTTCGCGGACAATGTAGCGGTCCAATATACGCATGATGCGAACGGTGAGTGTAACACGCTGGAAGAGTGAGACAGGAGCGCGATAGCAGATGCAGCGAGTGAATTTGGTGGTGTTATGGCACATGCACCAGCCGCAGTACCGCGACCCGGAGACGGGGCGGTACGTGCTGCCTTGGACGCGGCTGCACGCGACGAAAGATTATTTTGGAATGGTCAAGGTGCTGGAGGAATTTCCGAATTTTCACGCCACGTTCAACGTGGTGCCTTCGCTGGGGATGCAGCTGGAGGAATACGCCAGCGGGAAATTTAATGAGCCGTGGTTCGCGCTGGCATTCAAAAACGCGGAGGCCTTGACGCGCGAAGATAAAGTGGAAATTCTGGCGCGCGCGTTTCAGGTGAATCACGAGCGCTTGATGTCACGTTGGAAGCGCTTTGTGGAATTGCACGACTGGTCGCGGCCGGCGGATGGAGCGCAGGCGCAAGTGACGTTCACGGCGCGGGACTGGCGGGACTTGCAAGTACTTTCGCAACTGGCGTGGATGGAAGAGAAGTGGCTGGAAAAAGACGAGGTAGTGAGCCGACTGGCTTCCAAGGGCAGAGATTTTTCGGAGGCGGATAAAGACGCGCTTAAGGCGAAAGAAATTGAATTGCTCGGTATGGTGCTGCCCGCCTATCGCGAAGCGGCGCAACGCGGGCAGGTGGAGTTGAGCACGACGCCTTTTTATCATCCGATATTGCCGCTGGTGTGCGACTCAGACATTGCGCGCGTGGCGAATCCATCTACGCCACTGCCACGGCGCGCATTCCGGCGGCCGGAAGATGCGCGGGAGCAGTTGCGCCGCGCGCGCGAGTATCACGAGCGTGTTTTTGGGGTGAAGCCGGCGGGGTTGTGGCCTTCGGAAGGGTCGGTGTCGGATCAGACGCTGGCGATCGCTTCGGAAGAGGGATTTCAGTGGTTCGGAACGGATGAAGGAGTGCTGGGCCGCACTTTGAATGTGGGATTTTTTCGCGACGCTACGGGAATTCCTTCGAGCGCGGAACGATTATACAAACCCTGGCGGGTGCAAACTCCGAGCGGCGGCATAACCGGATTATTTCGCGATCACCACTTGTCAGACTTAATCGGATTTGTGTACAGCCGCATGGATTCGAAAGCGGCGGCACGGGATTTGCATGAGCGCTTGCGCTATCTGGGCGAGCAGGTGCAGAGCGCTCGTCCGCTGACGATTTGTCTTTTCCTGGATGGGGAAAATGCCTGGGAATATTATCCAGGCAACGGACGGGAATTCTTGCGCGAATTTTATGGGCGCATCGCAGGGGACCAGGATTTTCGCGCGCTGACGGCCTCAGAAGCGATTGCGGCGGCGGGCGAACTCCCGGTCACGGGCGGAATCTTCCCGGCTTCGTGGATCAATGCAAATTTTGATGTGTGGATCGGGCATGCGGAGGATGTGGCGGCCTGGGAATTGTTGTGGGATGCACGCGAAGTTTATTCGCGGGCGGCGGAGGCGCGAAGTGAGGGGCGGCCAGATGCGCCGGTGGCCACGGCGTTGAGCACGGCCTACGAATCGCTGCTAGCGGCAGAGGGTAGCGACTGGTGCTGGTGGTTCGGTCCGGAGCACAGCACGGCGAATGATGCGGAGTTCGACGCATTGTTTCGCAAACATCTCACCGGTGTGTACCTGGCGCTCGGGCGCGTGGCTCCAGAGGAATTGGCCAAGCCCATCAAGCGAAAACCGGAACATGCGCTGGAACTGGCGCCGACGGGATTTGTGAACGTGAAAGTGGATGGGCGTGACAGCTCTTATTTCGAGTGGCTGGGTGCGGGACTGTATTCGCCGGAACGGCGTGGCGGTTCGATGCACGGGCGTGTTTTTCATTTGCATGAATTGCGTTACGGATTCGAGGAGGAGCGGTTCTGCGTGCGTGTGGACCTGTTTCCAGAGGCGCTTGCGGAGCTGGAGAATCCGGAGTTCCGCATTACGATTGCGGCCGCGGAAGAAATTGTTGTCGTAGCGAAAATTGAGCGCGGGCATTTGCGGGAGTTTTCTGTCGAAACGAAAAATATATGTTTGCTGAATCCCGAGAAACTTGCCGAGGTGGCGTTTGACCGCATTCTGGAAGTGGCGCTACGGCGCGACGCGCTGGAGCTAAATGGAAGAACGCAACTGCGTGTAGGAGTGGCGCTGTGGCACGGGGGTTTGCCGGTGGATGTGTTACCGGCGTCAGGGCTGCTGGATGTGAATCTGGGCGAAGAACATTCCGCATGGGCAATTGAGGAAGCGGCGAGCGACATCCTGCGAAATTAAACTCTGGCACAAGTTCCCTAGAAAAGTTTGACGGCGAGATCGGTGGGATTGGAACCCACACTGATCATGGTTACGAGGTGGTTGGTGCGCACGCGGATGACGGCGATGTCGCCGGAGCCCTGATTGACGGCAAGGAGAAGATTTTCCTGGGGATCAAATCGCAACGCTGAGGGAGTTTGGCCGGCGGGGACCGGGAAGCCCATGCCCGGGTCGCGGTCGAGGCGGCGATTTACGATGTCCACCGGGATGATGCGGTTGGCGGCGGCATCGCTGACGTACATCACGCTGGCGTCATCACTGAGGACCGCTCGGGTGGGTGCGGAGCCGAGGACCATGTAGTCGCCCACTTCATGGGTGGCCGTGTTGATGACCTGCAAGCCGTGGGCTTCGGGAGAAATCAAGTAGAGTTCACCGCCGTCGGGCTTGAGAAGCATTTGAGTGGTGCGACCGGCCAGCTCCAGATGCGTCAGAAGAACGCCGCGGCGCAGATCCACGACGGAGACTCGCGCTTCGCTAGCTCTGCGGACAAAGGCGAAGGAATCGTCGGCGAGAACGGCGATGTCTTCCGGACGCGCGACCACGGGAATAGTGCCTCGAGAGGCGAGCGTGGCGGCGTCGTGGATGGAGATAGTGTTGTCTCCGCGGTCGGCCACCAACAGAGTTTTTCCATCGTGAGTGACGCGCACAAGAATGGGCTCACGTCCGGTTTTCGTCGAGCCCAGAATGGCGTAGGTGCGACAGTCAATCGCGGTCAATGTATCGTTCGCGGATGAGGTGACGTACGCGCGCGTACCGTCGGGGGAGAATTCCAGCGCGTAGGCCGATGGACCGACTGGAATCCGCGCGACAATCTGATTGCTGCGCGCATCGAGGACCCAGACAAAACCACCCGAAGTGCTGACGCCCCAGATTTCTGCGCGGGTGGGATGTTCGCGCACGCCGGATAATTTTCCGCCCACGGAGATTTGTGCAACGGACCGGAGATTCACGAGATCCACGACGGTCAGCGAGCCGTCAGCAGTCGTGACGTAGGCGCGGAGACGCAGGCCCGGGCGGAGAAAAGACGGACGATGCTCGAAGAGCAGCAGGGCCAGTGCCGCGAACATGAGGATGGCCACGAGCGACAGGACGCGATAGTTGCGGGAGCGCGTCATTTACGGATTGGAGTTCGGATAGAGGAGAGGCTGGCGGGCACGTTAGGAAGTTTAGAGGCGGGCCGTAGGCGTGTCAAAGCTGCCTGCTTTTGAGTGCTGCGTTCGTAAAGAATGCAAGCAGCAGGTCCCTCACTTCCTTTCGGGATGACACTTGGTTGACTCCGCTTCTGATAACAACGGGGTTTGTGCTGTCGTTACTGACTTTTCTCGCTTGTTGTGTTTGTGCCTGGTGATGCATACCGGTTGACGTGTCTGCGCCAGCATGAGGCTGCTATAGTTAATTCATCTCTGATGCGATGGTATGAACGCAAAATTCGACGCTACGAGCACCGGCGATGGACAACCGATGACAATCGTCGCGTGCAGCCGTTTGAGTGGGGGTTGGAGCACATTGGTGGCAGTTCCACGGAGTCAAGTCCGGGCGAGTATGTGCGGCAATATGCGGACCACGCGATAGCGACGAGTCACGAATGGTTTGCAACGACTCCGCCTCCGGAGTCGCATGTGGATAGCGAAAATGTGTTGACGTTCCCCAGCTCCATCCAGTCAGCGTGGCCGGAAAATAATGTGGTGCATGCGCAGATCTTTCCTGGAAAACAAAAT
>JBBRPU010000044.1:0-16534 GCA_038227545.1 Candidatus Acidiferrales bacterium | reverse complement strand
GGATCAGTGAGAATTCTCTTCCAGCAAGCCAGAGTATATCTTCACATCATCGCAGTCGGCGACAAAGACAGTAAAACCGTTATCGAGGTACCATGTAATGGCTGCTGCACAGTCGGAATGAATGCTCAGCGGACGGCCGCGAAAGGGACCGCATGCAAAATGCACAAGTAAATTTCGGACGAGAAATTTGTGGCGTCATAGACGTCGCCGAACAGCGCGAGTGGATGGTTACCAATGGCATCGGCGGATTCGCTTCCGGCACCGTCAGCGGAAATCTCACGCGTCGCTATCACGGATTATTGATTGCGGCACTCGCTCCGCCTGTCGGTCGCACCCAGCTCGTCGCCCGCCTCGATGAAACCGCCCGTTACGCCGGGAACGAATCCGCGCTCGCCACCAACCGCTGGGAAAGCGGCGCGGTGGAACCCAAGGGCTATCTCAACATCGAAAGCTTCCGCTTGGACGGCACGACACCCGCCTGGCAATTTGCCGTCGCCGATGCGTTGATCGAAAAACGCATCTGGATGAAGCACGGCGAGAATACCACCTGCGTTCAATACACCTTGTTGCGGGGCAGCCAGCACGCAGACCTGGAAATAAAATGCTTCGTCAATTATCGCGATTTTCATGCCAACACCCACGCCGGCGATTGGCACATGAAAATTGAGCCACTAAAAAATGGCGTGGAAATCATCGCGTTCGAGGGCGCTAATCCTTTCTACCTTTTTGCGGAGGGCGCCACCGCGGCACCTCGACACGAGTGGTACCGCGATTGTTTCCTGCCCCAGGAAAAATATCGCGGCCTGGATGATCGCGAAGATCATCTGCTTGCCGCCGTTTTCCACGCAACCTTACAGAAAGACCAAAGCGTCGTGCTCATCTCTTCTACCCAACGCGAGCTCGCAACGGATGCCGCTGCAACACCAGCCTCCAACGCGGCACGCGAAGACGAACTGCTGGCACGATGGTCATCTGCAAATCCACACGCGGCCGCAGTTGCGCCAGGCTGGGTACGGCAACTTATTTTGGCCGCCGACCAATTCATCGTGAAGCGCGCTCTGCCCGATGAGCCCGACGGCCGCTCCATCATCGCCGGTTATCACTGGTTCGCCGATTGGGGCCGCGACACCATGATCGCGCTGCCTGGCCTGACGTTGAGCACCGGTCGCCCGGACGTCGCGAAAAAAATCCTTCTCTCGTTCGCACGCTACGTAGACGCAGGCATGCTGCCCAACAATTTTCCCGACGCCGGTGGGCGACCCGAATACAACACCGTGGACGCCGCGCTCTGGTTCTTCGAGGCCATCCGGCAATATTTCGCCGCCACGCAAGACACCGCCACCCTCGGCAAACTCTTCCCGGTGATGGAGCGCATCATCGCCGCACATCTCGCCGGCACCCGTTATCAGATTCACGTGGACGCCACCGACGCCCTTCTCTACGCCGGCGAGCCCGGCGTGCAACTCACCTGGATGGACGCCAAAGTCGGCGACTGGGTCGTAACTCCGCGAATTGGCAAACCAGTGGAAATAAACGCGCTGTGGTTCAACGCGCTGCAAACGATGGCCAGCCTGGCGCCGGACGTTGGCAAATCACCCGACCTGTACGAAAAACTTGCCGCGCATGTGCAACAAAGTTTCGCAAAGTTCTGGAACGAATCCGCGGGATTTTGCTACGACGTCATTGACGCGCCAGGAATCGGAAACGACGCCTCTCTGCGCCCCAATCAGATTTTCGCTGTGTCTCTGCCGCAGAGCCCTCTAAATCCAGCGCAACAAAAATCTGTCGTGGATATTTGCGCGCGCCGCCTGCTCACTTCTCACGGACTTCGCAGCCTGGCGCAAAGCGATCCCGCGTATCAAGGACACTACGGCGGCAACAATCGCGAACGCGATGGCGCCTATCACCAGGGCACCGTCTGGGGTTGGCTGCTGGGCCCGTTTGCGCTGGCACACTGGAAAGTTTATGGCGACTCACAAGCTGCTAGAAGCTTCCTCGATCCGCTCGGCCAACAAATTCAGTCCCACGGTCTCGGCACGTTAAGCGAAATTTTCGACGGCGACGCGCCCTTCACTCCTCGCGGTTGCATCGCCCAGGCCTGGACCGTGGCAGAAGTTCTACGCGCGTGGCACGCCACCATGCCTTAATGCGAAGCGGCAACCACCCGAATCACTCTCCCTTGGGCTCCCAAAGCTCGATGCGATTCCCCTCCGGATCCATCGCCCACCCAAAACTCCCGCTGGATTCGTCTCCCTCGATTTTGTCGTCCACCTTTACGCCCTCCTGCCTGAGTTGCGCCAGCAATCGCTCCAGATTCGCAACCCGAAAATTCATCATGAAAGAAGCCCTGCTGGGTTCGAAGTGTTTCGTGCTCGCCGGGAAAATCGAAAATGCCGTGGCCCCAACGGTCTCCGGATGGTCCTTCTCGCGCCAGTGAAACGCAAAGAATTGCGGCGCTTGTTCTCCTTTGCCCGCCGCCACCAGCGCGATGCCCAGGTGCGCGCGATACCACTCGGCCAATTTCCCAGGGTTCTCCGCCTTAAAGAAAAAATCCGCCCACACCTGTCACTCTAGCAACCTCTTTCGCGTCGCCCGATCCTCGCGCCGATTGCAAAACCATCCCTAGCGCGAAACTCGCAACCATCGCGCAAGTCACCCACAGTTTCAATTTCATAATTCCTCTCTTTGCCGCTTCTGACTCAGCAGGATGAAATGAGGACTTTGCTTTACGGCACTTAGGACATTCTCAAACAAACGCGTCCCAGGTGAATTCTAGAAAAATTTGCATTGCCCGGGCCAACAATCTGCAATACATTTTCCGTTATAATCCGCACCGCTGATTCGTCTTCATATCAGAGGCTCACCTTGACTATCCCAGAAAACGCCACGCTCACGCGCATCATGCAAATCGCCGTCAACGTCCACGACGTGGATCGCGCCACCACCTTCTATCGCGATGTGCTCGGACTGCAACCGCTGTTTCGCGCCGGACAGCTCAGTTTTTTCGATTGCGGCGGTGTACGCCTGATGCTCAGCGCACCCGAAAAACCTGAATTCGATCATCCCGGTTCCCTGCTGTATTTCCAGGTCTCCGACATCGCTGCGGCCTTTGCGCGCCTGCAATCTGCCGGCGTCAAATTCGAGGACCAACCACACCTGATCGCCCGCATGCCTACTCACGAACTATGGATGACCGTCTTCCACGACACCGAGGGAAATGTCCTCTCTCTAATGAGCGAAGTTCGTCCAGGCTCCTGAGAGTCTCTCTTGGTTCAGCGCAGCCGCAAACTTCTGTCCGCTGGCGGGTACGCAATCGGCTATTCCGGTCAAATCATTCGTAGCGTAAGGCCGTCAGGGGGTCCACGCGCGTCGCGCGCCGTGCCGGGACATAGCACGCCGCCAAAGCAACAATCGCCGACGCCACGGGTACGGCCGTGAACGTGAGCGCATCCGTCGAAGCAATACCGAACAGCACGCTGCTCATGAATCGGGTCAGGACGTAACCACAAAGAACCCCCAGCACCACGCCGCCAAGTGTGATTCTCAAACCAAACGCAATCACCGAGCGCAGAATCTGCTCCGGAGTAGCTCCTAAAGCCATGCGGATACCGAATTCCCTGGTTTGCAGCGACACCACGTAATTCATCACCGCATAGACCCCCACTACCGCGAGAGCCAGTCCCAGCGCGCCAAAAATTCCCAGCAGCATCGCTTGCGAGCGAGGCCCGGCGTTAAGAGTAGCGATGCGCGAGTCGAGCGTTTGAACGCTGGTTATCGGCTGTCTCTTGTCTATGGTCCCGATGCGATCTTGAATCACGGAAGCCGCCACCATCGGATCCGCTTTGGTGCGAACGATCAGATACACGCCACCGACCCTGCGCGACTGAAACAGGGAACCATAGATTTCCGGTCGCGCTTCTGCAGCCGGATCCTGCCCCGTTTGCCTGGCATTACCTGCTACTCCGATGATCTGGCCCCAAACCGGATGACCCGCTTCCTTGCGATCGGACAACCGCTTACCCACTACATCAACAGTGCCGAAGTTTTTGCGCGCCAGCGACTCATTCACAACGAACACGAGCGAGCTGCCACTGACGTCGCCATTGCCGAAGTCGCGGCCCGCCAGAAGAGGAATTCCAAACGCTTCGAAAAAGCCTGGGGAAACCATGTTGACCAGCGCCGCAGGTTGCTCTGCGTCGCTAGCGGTCGTGGACTCCGTCGTCTGAAAAGTGGACTCCGCGATCTCGTCCGAAAGCGGGAAGACTATGCCGCTCGACGCGGACTCCACCACCGGAAGCTCCCGAGCACCGTCCAATACACGCTGCACGAAAACCAGCGCTTCACTCTTATTCGCAAATCTAAACTCGGGAAAGTCCATTCGAATAGTGACCAGGTGGTCCGGCCGAAAGCCCAGATCGTGCTTCAATAGCCGTCCGAAACTTCGCAGCGCCAGCGTTGCGCCCAGCACCAAAACTATGGCCACCGCTATCTCGCCCACCACCAGCAACTGTCGAAGTAAATTGTGACCCGAAGTGGAAAGACTGCCACCCGCGCCAGCGGTACTTTCTTTGATTACCGTATTGGTGTCCTGCCCGGCGCTTAGAAATGCCGGAGCCAGGCCCGATAGCAAAGCAGAAATCAAAGAAATGCCAAGCGTGAACCACACCAGGTCGGCGTTGACTTGCAGATCCTCAATTCGCGGGATTTCCGGCGGAAGAATAGCGCGCAAACCAAGGATGCTCCACCTGGTCACCAGCAGCGCGCAAAATCCTCCGGCCAGCGCGATGAGCAAACACTCCACTACCAGTTGGCGCACCAGATCCGCTCGGCTTGCGCCCATAGCGGTGCGAATCGCAAACTCTCGCCAGCGCGCCCAGCCCCGGGAAAGCAAAAGATTGCTTACGTTGGCGCAGGCGATCAGTAGCACGAAACCAACAGCGCACAGAAGAATCGCCAGCGGTGTTCGCGCGTCACCCAACAAAAACTGCCTCAGCGATGTGGCGCTGATGCTCCAGCCTTTGTGAGCTTCCGGATATGCCGAGGCCAGGCGCGCGCCGATGACGCCCAGCTCATTGTTCGCCTGCCCGAGACTGATTCCCCGGCTTCAAACGTCCGATCACCGCGCAGCTATAAACGTCCCGAGACGTTCGCTCCTTCTCACCGGGAAGGAACGGCATGTAGACTTCCGACTGCGAAGCGTAAGGCAACGCGGACTGCTCGGACATGACGCCGACAACCGTGTGCGGCTGCCCGTCCAGCGTGATGATTTTACCGACAATGCCAGGGTCGGAACCGAACCTTTCCTTCCACAGCGGAAACCCCAGCAGCACCGCGCGGCTTCCGGGCCGCATGTCCGCAGCCACAAAAGTTCTCCCCTATAAAGGTTTCATCCCGAGCACCGCGAAAAAATCCTCCGAAACCTCGATGTTCTCAATGCGCTGCGGCTTGTCATCCCTGGAGAATTCTTTCGACGAATCCTGATACACCGCCAGGGCCGAAAAAGACGAAGTAGTCGAACGCACGTCGAGAAAATCTGAATAAGACAACGGCAGATACGGAATGTCGTAAGCGGTGACGCGCGCGGAAATCTCTACCAGCTCCGAAGGGTGCGGGAAAGGCAGCGAGCGCAGCAGCACCGTGTCCACTACGCTGAAAATCGCCGTGCTCGCGCCAATGCCAAAAGCCAGCGTGAGAATCGCGACGAAGCTAAACCCAGGATTCTTCCGCAACATGCGGAAACCAAAGCGCACATCTTGCCAAAAATTACGCATCACCAGCTCCGTACTTGTGTACAGACGCGCATTCTAATCGTCCCCGCTGCGATAAGAAACAAACGATTAATATTTTCCCAATTCTCCGATGAGCCCAATCCCTGGGCACTCGTACCGCGGCTCGCCGAGGGACCACCACCGACAGCCACTTCAGCTTTCCGTCGTCACTTTTGTAGTTCTCTAGGGAATTAACTGGGAGGTAAGATGCTCCCCGCCACCCGCAATCGTGTGATCACAGTATGCGGGCGACCTGAATAATTGCGCCTGGAGGTAGCGATGCTGGAAAGCGTGGCAACCGCGGTAAATCCGGCGAAGGAATGGTTGCAGATCGCCGGCTCCGTCTTGAATCTCGCCGGAGGCATTGCGCTATTAATTGACGCCCTGCGCGTTCGAAAAGTCATCCGCGTCAAAAAAGCCAGCGAAGACTTCCTCGCGGAGCTCCGCGCCGCCAACGTAAAAGAATTGGACTTGCCAGTGGACGAGCGTGGCCACCCCTTGCGATCGGCGGAAGACGTGGAGCTCTGGCTCACCGAAGGCGCGTTAAGGCGTTCCTGGTTGGGATTCGCTCTGCTCCTGCTGGGCTTTTCCTGCGAAGCACTGAGCCACTTTTTCTGATGCGGCGAATTTTCACGCTACGCTATTTTTTGCGGATAATATTTTTCAGAAACACGTGCTGGGCAATCAGCGTGGATTCACCCTGAAATTCCGGTTCCACTCGATACACCAGCTTATAGTCCTGATGCAACACGTGTAGAAAATCCTCTCCATCCCGCTGATCGGTTTTCTGATGCACCAGAGGATTGGCGAGCAGTTCTTTGTAGGTTTTGACAATCGCCGTCATGATGGGATTCGCGCCGGACTTCAACGTATACCGCAGGTAATTCTTCGCCAGGTAAAACTGCGCTACCGCGTGTATCTTGACGTCCACAGCGAAACGCTCCTGCGCATCCTGACTTGCGAAAAAAAGCGATTGCGAAAACGTGACTGCGAGAAGGTTACTGCGAAAAGTTACTTACGAAAAAGTTACTTTACCTTTTCTCGCTCAAGCGCACCAGAAAATTTCCTCAGCCCCGCGCTCAAGCGTTTCGCCGCCGCGCGCTTGTCCCAATTCGCGGCTTGCAGCGTAGCCAGAATCAGCACCCGTTCGATGTCTTCACCAATAGCCGTGGGTGTCCGGCTCTCGGCCACCGTCACATCGTCTTCCTCCAACGATTCACCAAACGATTTTACGTCTTCAAATGTACGATAATTCTTCGCCTTGATATCCGCTTCCGCCTGCCGGTTCTGTTCCCCAGCCTCCGCCGAGCCCTCGATCGCCAACCGCGCTGGCACCAGCGAGACCCTGCCATCATCAGAAATCTGGGCGCTCAGGTAGTCCCCCTCCCCCACCTTCCAAAGCACCGTCAACTCCTGCGGCAGCGTAATCTGGTTCCGTGACCGGATCGAAATAAGCTTGCGCACCATAAGTTTCTCCCACGCACATTATATCAGATATTCGCATTTTCTGATTATCTGAATATACCACAGCGCCCTGCCTGGAACGTCCTCCCCCACCGGGCCCGCCCTTGGGCCTATCAGCGCAACCGCGATTATCCACCGCTTCTGACAGAGTTGAACTGCCGTCCCCGAAGCCCTATCCTTCTCTTCTTGCGCATGCCCAGCATCTGAACCCGGAGAAACCGCGATGACTTACGAGTCCGAAACCCCCTTCGACAATATTGAAAGCGCTCGCGAATACATTGATCAGCTCCTCGCCGCAGCGCGCGAAGCGCAGGACGAAATCCAAGCAGAAATTCTCCGCGCCGGCGATCCAAGGTTAGCCCGCCGCCAGCAAGCCCTCCAGTTGGTGAAATACAAGCTAGCCCAGCTGACTTCGCATATCGGCGCCAGCCGCCGCATCCTCAACGACCTCACCAAACTCCGCCGATTGATGTTGGACGGCAACCAGGCCGGCCCAATAACGATCGCAGACCCACGCCAAAAAAAACCGCCCTCCAGATAAGAGGGCGGGCAATTGTTTGACGACATTCTTATATTCACCGCTCAGCTTTGAGTCCGGTCCAAATTCTCCTGGCTGAACGCCGCCTGTGCCATCTCACGGCTTGTCGTTAGGCGGCTGCTGCTTGTCCTTGTCGGGCGGCGGATTTTTCTTGTGCTCTTGCGGAGTCGGGCGCTGCCCCCGATTCTCCGGCGGCGGTGGATTGACTGGCCTGCCTTGCGGCGGTTGCCCAGGCCGCGCTGGTTGCTGCGGCGCTGGCCTCGCTGGTGCCGGCTTAGCAGGAGGAGGAGGCGTCGCGGGTTTCGCCGCAGCCTGCGGTGCCGGTTTAGCCGGCGATGGTGTAGGTCGCGGAGTCGGCTGTGGTGCAGGTTTGGCCGGCGGCTGTGCCGGTGGCGGCGTAGGTCTAGCAGCAGGCACAGGTTTCGGCGCAGGTTGCGGCGGCGGAACTGGCTTTGCCGGTGGAGGCGCAGGCCTCGCGGCAGGCGGCGCTGGTTTCGGCGCAGGTTGTGCCGCTGGCACCGGTTTCGCTGCGGGCGGCACTGGCGTCGGCGCTGGCGCTGGTTTAGTTCCGCGCTCAGCATTCGCTCGGTTCGGTTGCACAGGCTGAGCACCCGGTCGCACTGCTGCCGGTTGCCCCGGTGGCGGCGTCGCTGGTTTTGGCTGAGCCGCTGCCGGCGCCGGATGTACATTCTGCTGTGCCACAGCTGGTTTGTTCGGCTGCGCCGCGGGAGCCGGGTTCGGCCGCACAACAGGCGCCGGCCGCGCCGGAATCACCGCCGCAATCGGCTTCCCTTGTTGAATCGGCTGTTTCGCCACCACCTCGGCAGGCTTGCCGCGGTTCACGCTCGCAAACTGTGCACGATTCTGCGCCGCTTCTTGCCGCACTTGCCGCTGCGTGGTCATCGGTGGAATCCGTTGCTCGCGCTTCGCCGCCAACTCTACCGGCAACGGCGCCCGCGTCACGCCGCCCGGCCCAGCGTAGCTGGCCCGCGACGTCGTATTATTTATCGTCACATTGTTTATCGTGGTATTCGTCACCGTGCGGTTGTAGACATTGGTGACATTGGTCGTCGTAATGTTATTCGCCGCGCGATTGTAGTTGAAGCGGTCCCCCTGCCAGTACCCGCCCTGATACCCAGCGCCGGTATACCCGTTGCCATAATTAATTCCGCCGTAGTACCCGATATGCGCGCCCCAATATCCGTTGTGCTCGCGATAGCGCCCGCCCGAATAACCCCAGTAAGGAGGCGTCCACAAATAACCCGCTTGCGGCGGACGCGTCCATGCGCCCGGCACCCAGTAATATCCCTGCGAGTAGCTCCAGTATCCCGGCGTCCACAAATATCCATCGCCCGGAATTTCCGGCTGCGAATATTCCGGCAGCGGCGGCGGCGGCTCTTGCGCATATATCACCGGCTCCCCGTAGCTCGAGTCGTCCTCGTCGTCCGAGTAGTTGCTGTAGTCTCCATAGCCGCCATTCGAACCGTTGCCCGCGTAATAATCTCCACCGCTCGAAGGCCGGTCGCTCGGGTATCCACGATCATCACGCGATCCACGATCGCTCGAATAGCCACGATCATCACGAGGCGGCTGGTCCGCATAACCGCGGTCTCCATTCCCGCGATCAGCGTCCCTTCGGTCCGCATTGTCACGCCTCTGCGTCCCGCGCCGGGCCGGCGCTGGCTCATTGTTCGCTTGATACGCCGGACTAGCCTGATAAGCAGGCGCCGGCGCCAGATTCGCCCCCGCCTCCGGATTCTGTTGCGCAACATTCTGCTGTGATGGATCAACAGGGGCCTGCCCCGCTTGCTGATCCGCGGGCGCACCCTGATTTTGCGCTGTGTTATCGGCCGGCTTGTTACAACCCGTCACTCCCAACATCAGCGCCGCGACCAATCCCATCACCGCCGCCGCGGAAACCAACACCGAAATTATCTTTTCTGTTCCACTCAAATCTTTTTTCTTTATTGAAATCATAGGGTCACAAGTAGATGAACCTTTCTCTCCGTAAATATAAGATGCCATCCCGACGCAGACAGGTTCTCGAAAGAATTTTTTCCAGCGTCCCACTTCTGAATAGCCTTTCATCGAACGTCCGCCCGCAGCGACCGCCGACTCCCCAAACCACCCCGCCAAACGTATCAAAAATGTGCGTTCATTTTCTTAGAATGCTCTCATTTGTAAACCCGGCTCTCTCCGAATGGCCGCCAGCTCAACGGGTTCATCAACGCTGCCCCTGAGCCCGGCAAAAATCCCCTGCATCCCTCGCACTTTTTAAGTACACATCATGACAATTACTCCGTGTAGGCCACCCTACTTTACAAAACTTTAGTGGATGTCTGCCGCCGCTCCTGCTATAACTCAACTCGTTACTTCCCCGCCCGGAGAGACCGTGAGCATCCGCGTTCTGCTGGCTGACGACAGCGATATCATGCGCAAAGCCATTCTCGGCGCGCTCGCCGAAGATCCGCGCATCCAGGTTATTGCCGAGGCCACCGGTTTCGCCCAAACCATCGAGCTCGCCGTATCCTTAAAGCCTGACGTCCTTCTCATGGATCTCCACATGTCCGACGAACATACTCATCCGCCCGAGTTGGTCCGCTCCAAAATCACCCCTCACGCCCGCTGCATCCTGGCCATTTCCGTCTGGAATGACGACAAGGCCAAAGCCCTGGCCGCCAGCCTGGGAGCCAAGACGTTGCTCGACAAGGCTAACCTCTATACCACGCTGCTTCCCACCATCAGAGCAACCTGTGCCCCTAAACGCGCCAAGCCGCCCCTCTCCTTCGAGAAAGCCCCCAGTCCCTCGCTCAGTCCCCGTAAACTTCTCCCCTAGCTATGATTGAATAGCACTGAAAGTCCCCACAAACTGTGCGCTATTGCACTGTGCTTGTCGTCACGCGGTGAGACGCTATGCACTGTGCCGCCGAAAAAAAAAACCACGCGAAAAGCCCTGGCCGCCCTATCCGCGGCGATGAATGTCCCGCACATCACCACCTCGGCCTTGCGGGCCTTGCACCAACTCACGCCACATTCTCGCAAGCTTGATTTCATTGATCCTTTTCACGGCCACGCCTGCAGTTGGTGCGGCTGTCGTTTCCCTGAATCTCGTCCCCCGGAAGGCTATTCCCCATCCGACGCCTCGCGGCTACGAAAACTGCACCGTGAAAAACAATTTGCAGCACACATTTGTTCCGAACGCCTGCCCAAATCCACCGTTGATGTTCCCGCGTAAATCATCACCTACCTACACCCTTATGGGTATGTCAACGCGCGCTATAAGGGTCCACAGTGCTTTCTAAGGCCCAATGCGCGCAGGCGCCCCATAATGCCTCACTGGTTTTTGAATTGTTCCTCGTGCAATAAATCTTTCGTGCACAGCGCCATCGCCGTAAAACGTGCCGACTCGCTTGACCCCTTTTGGCCCGCCAAGCCCGCGTTCCCCGAAGGCGGCTCCAACCTCGAATGCCCCAGCTGCCGCAAATCCGCCACATATCAGCGCTATCAACTGATGTACAGCGCCTGACGCGAAGCTAGCGCATCAATAAACCGACCAAAGCCCCGGAGTCGCCAACTCCAGTAAATGCCTGTCCGGATCCCGAAAATAAAGACTGCATCCTCCCAGTTCCCAGACACGCTTCTCTTCAATGGCGATCCTGCTCTCTCTTAACCACACTATCCACCGCTCCAGTTCCTGCCCCGCGATAGCAAACGCCAGATGCAATTCCCCATTTCCGTCGTGGGTAGATAGGTTCGTCCGCGACGCCACCCGTGAAGCCCCCTTTTTGAACAGCAGCAGCACCTGCCGCAATCCCGCGCGCATCGCGCAGCCACGTGCTCCAAATTCTGCAATTACTGGGAACCCAAAAATTTCCTCATAAAACCGCACCGACCGCGCCACATCGCTCACATACAAAGAAGTCTCCAGAATCCCATCCGTTATCGGCAGCGTCTTCATCACCCACCCCACTTTCCGTTTTACGGTTTCTTGATTGTACCGCTGCGCGGTGTCCAGGAAGGAGTTACATCAGGCCTGGTAGGGGGTAAGCTGGCGTGCCGAAATGGAACCAGCGAGGCTCAGGGATCAAATGCGATCCGTTGGGTACTCTCATGTGCTTTCGACAAGGCGATGGATCAATGTGCGTCAGTCCGGAAATCATTAGCGTTCACTAATACACGTTTCCCGGAAAGTGTTCCCAATCGCACATCCCTCTAACACAAATGGTGGCACCATCGCCTCCAGAATTTCCATTCATATCGCCCTCCCGCAGGCGATTTTGAAAGTCACATTCCGCTAGCCCGGAGGAAATATGTCTATAAGAGTCTTGCTGGCGGACGCCAGCGACGTCATGCGTCCAGTCATAGCCCGCGTGCTGCGAGAAGAACTTCTCGTTGAACTCGTAGGTGAAGCTTCCAGCTTCGCCGAAGTTCTGCAACTAACCGCCGCTCTCAAACCCGACATCGTACTACTGGAACTCCACATGCCCGATGAGAGCGAATTTCCCGCCGAGATCGTAAGTCGCCAGATTCGCCTCCAAGCCGCATGCATCATTGCCATCTCGTTATGGAACGACTCCGAAGCCCAGGCCCTGGCCAAAAACCTTGGCGCCGTGAAGCTCTTGGACAAATCAAAACTCTTCTCCGAACTCATCCCCACCATAAAACTCTTCCGCCCCCACTTCGCTTTCGCGGCAACTCCGGATCCATTCCGCACAGGCTCAACTCAACACGCATCTGACCCTCAAGAAATGATCGTCCACAGTTAGTCACCTCGATCTGATCCTCGACCGGGCGCCCCACACGACGGTCTTTCGTGTGGGGCTTTTGGTACCGAAGGAACAGACGCGAAGCACAAGCCGAGCCGGGTGCCCCACACGACGGTTTTTCGTGTGGGGATTTTGGTACTGAAGGACCAGCCGAAAGCCGAGCATCGCAAAAGAATAACGCAGCGCCCGCCCGTCATAATTTCCACTCTTCCAAAAATAAGCACGTACTAATTTCACTCTCAGGCTGAATACAGTCTTCTCCGTATGCTGACTTCCGCAATCGAAAAATTAAATCCAACTCTTTCCGTCAATCACAAATGGAAAACAAAATAAAGTGGGTGTGCCGACATCTGATTTCGCTTCTCGCTCGTATGTTAGTAGCAGACGTACCGTGTTGAGGGACAGGCGTCCTGTTCAAGGCTGCGCTTCCGCAACAAGTCAACAAGTATAGAAATCCTTAGATAAGGGGAGACTCGTGGATAAATTGAATAAACTCATTGACAGCGCGTTCTCGCGGCGCAAATTTGTTGTAGGTGCCGGAGCCGTTGCTGGAGCCGCTGCAACACTCAGTATCGCCGGATGCGGAGGTGGTAACTCGACCCCAACTCCTACACCTACGCCAACGCCGCAATCATTTACCGACACCGACGTTTTGAACTTCGCTTTGAATCTCGAATATCTCGAAGCGCAATTCTATCTCTATGCTGCCACCGGCGCAGGGCTCGCTGCCGCCGACACCACCGCCGGTTCGTCCTCAAGTTTTACGACTGTCGGAACTGTCACCGTGGGCAACGCCGCCGCTGTGCCGGGGCTAACCGCCGCTGAACAGGAAATTCTGAACGAGATCGCCTACGAAGAGCAGCAGCATGTCCGCTTTCTCCGCAGCGCGCTTGGCGCAGCCGCCGTGCCCATGCCAGATATTGACCTGTCATTTTTCGGTCCGCTCGCCACTGCCGCCGGCATCACGGCTGCAACCGATCCCGCCTTCAACCCCTTTGCCAGTTTTGACGCCTTTCTGATCGGCGGATTCATCTTCGAAGACGTCGGTGTGACCGCCTATGCTGGCGCTGCTCCTTTGATCAGCGCTGCAGGTGTCACCGCCGGCTATCTCACCGCGGCAGCCGGAATCCTTGCCGTTGAGGCCTACCACGCTGCGTACATCCGCACGTCACTTACTGGACGCGCCATCGCCGCGGGCTCCAACGCCGCCTATCCGTATCTCGGCATTGCCAATCAAGTGGAGGCTCTCCGCGCCACACTCACCGTCGGCAACAGTGCAGCTCCTTCCACCGCAGGTTCCGTGGAAACTTTGCTGACCTTGCCAACCGCTACCAATGAGCCCAGTGCCATCGTAGCCGCCGACCCTGACAACGCCATTGGTTTCGCGCGCACCGTCAACCAGGTTCATCACATCGTGTATGGCTCCGCCACCGTAGGCGTCAGCAAGGGTGGATTCTTTCCCAATGGCACCAACAGCATTTTCGCTAAGACGACCGCCTAATCGGCGCGCCAATACGAAATAAAATTCGAAAGGAAAAAGAGCTTATGGCAAATCAGGAAACGCAAATAATTGATGATGTGATTGTAAAAAGCCGTCGCAAGATGATTAGTCTCGGGCTAACGTCTCTGGCGGGCGTAGTAGCTGGTGCCGTGGCTCCCTCGGCCCAGGCGGCATCCTTTACCGATGCCGATATTCTTAACTTCGCCCTCAACCTCGAATACCTCGAAGCCAACTTCTATTACCTCGCGGCGTTTGGCACCACCATTGACGTGTCCAACTCAGCTTCTCTCGCTGCGGGAGCACCGTTAATTGCTCTTACCGCCACGGTTGGAGTTGCGGGAGTCGTCACCGGTGGCAGTCAGGTTCCATTTTCCACCATCGAGGTCGGTTCCTACGCCACGGAAACCGCCATTGAAGAAGGCAAGCACGTGAAATTCCTCTTGTCTGCTTTAGGATCGGCGGCCGTCGCTCAACCGGCCATCAACTTGGGCACTTCCTTCCAGACTCTCGCCACGGCGGCCAATATTCCCAATGGCGCAACCTTCAGCCCCTACACTAGCGACGCCAACTTCTTGGTCGGCGCCTATGTGTTTGAAGATGTCGGCGTCACCGCCTATCACGGTGCGGCACCGCTGCTCACCACGGTTGCAAACCTCAAGGCCGCCGCGGGCATTCTCGCCGTCGAGGCTTATCACGCGGGTCTCGTCCGCACCACCATCAATTACCTCGACCCCACTGGCGCCAACATCGCCAGCTACACCAACCTGATTTCCACTCTTCGAGCATCGCTTTCACAAGCTGCCTTGCTCGGCGCAGCGCCCGGCCCCTTCGACACCAACCCCGACGACTTCGGCTTGGCCACTTTCTCGGTCACCCTCGGAGCCGCCGCCACCACCGCCACCGCAACGCGCCTCACCGATGCGGATCAAACCAACGTCATCGCCTTCGCCCGCAACACCACCCAGGTCCTCAACATCGTCACGGGCGGCGGCGCAGTCAATGGAAACGTTGTCGTCAGCCCGGCCGTAGGCGTTTTCTTTCCAGCCGGCCTCAACGCCGGCCCCAACGGCTTCAAATAAAAATCACAGCAACTTCGCATCTACATCGCATCAATATGGGATAACGTGAGTGGCGGGAGAGCTGATCAGTTCTGACTCAGCTCTCCTGCAACTTTTTGTAAACGAATTTCCGCGACACTCTGAAATAGTTCAGCCTCAACCACTGCACAGAAAAGTTCAAGCCCTCAAGTACCACCCCGCCGTTATCTCCCGCATCCAGCCCTCACCAGTTCTTCCGGTATTTCCAGGCACGTGCTATCTTGCACGCGTCTTATCCTTACCTTGAGGTTCACCGTGGCAACCAATCTATCCTTGGAACAGATGAAAAAAATTGTCAGCGAACACTTCGAAGATTTCGTCAATAAGCGAAATGCCTCTGTAATTCGCAAGAACATGGCCTCGGATTTTTACGACCATGACGGACCAGGCGGCAAGCCTGCGGGCGTGGAGGGCGATGAGCAGATGATGCTCAAAATGTATCAGGCCATGCCCGATCTGCATTTAACCATCGAAGAAATGATCGCCGAGAACGACAAGGTGGTTTGTCGCAATATCTGGCGCTGGACCGACACCTCCGGCAAAAAAATGCAGTTTCACGGCTTCGTGCTCTGGCGCTTCGAAGGCGAAAAAATCGCCGAGCGCTGGGCCACTGTCACGCCGCCCGCCGAAGGAACTCCCTGGATTTCCCAGAAATCAGCAGGCCAGTAAGCCTGTCACTCTAGAGTCAGCCTATGCCGCCCACACACAGCAAAGCCACTATCGTCAGCATGGCGGTGATCGCTTCCGCAACCGCCACGCTGCTCCACGAAGGCGTTGGCCACGGGATCACCGCCTGGCTTCGCGGAGATATTCCCACTGAGCTGACCAGTAACCACCTCTCAGCGCTGCAATCCGATCGTTGGGTGGACGCCGGCGGCACCATCGTAAATTTAATTGCCGGAGCTATATTTCTGTTGGCCTCGCGCAAATCAGGTGATCGCGCCAATCCTCGTTACTTTTTCTGGATTCTCGCCGCCCTCAACTTGCTCCCCGGTGCTGGCTACTTCCTGTTTTCAGGAATTCTGGGTTTTGGTGACTGGAACGAAGTCATCCGCGGCCTGCCTCATCAAATCATTCTGCGCATCGCCATGAGCGTGTTTGGCGCAGCCCTGTATGCACTCGTGGTCAGAAATCTCGCCATCGCCATCCGGCCATTTGTAGCCGAAAGGCCCGCATACAACGTCGTGGGCCGACTCCCCTACTACGCGGCATGCCTGTTCAGTTGCATCGCCGGCGCATTCGACCCCCTCGGACTAAAACTCCTCTTCGTTTCCACCATTCCCGCGGCTTTTGGCGGATCCTCAGGACTCATGTGGGCCGACGCCCTGATGCCGCGCGCGCCCTTAGCCCATCCACTCATCGTGCATCGCGCCCCCGCCTGGTGGATCGCCGCCGCAATT
>JBBRPU010000043.1:0-16757 GCA_038227545.1 Candidatus Acidiferrales bacterium | reverse complement strand
CTTTACGTATTTTTATGGAGGCGTCGAAGCCGCTGAGTACAGGCATCGTGATGTCGAGAATAATTAAATCAGGTCTCAGTTCGATGGCTTTTTCTACTGCTTCTTTACCATTCCCGGCTTCACCGCAGACTTCAATATCTTCCCGCAAACTCAGGATGGCACACACACCTTTACGCACGGTCACATGGTCGTCGACAACAAGGATTCGCACAAATGAGCTTTCCCGGGCGTGGGACAGGAACAATGCTTACCGGGTGAAGTGTAGCACTTCTGCCCCAGTTACCCTGCCGAGCGACCGAGTGCTTTGTGACTCGCGCGCGGAATGAGCGTATCCTTGACTAGCAAGGTTATCGCATGAAACCGTTGCAACAACTTCACACCGCAGGAACGCCGCGTAAGACCGTGGATTATCACCTGGACGAACGCTTTGACTGGGTGGCGGAACTTGAGTGTGGTCATCAACAACATGTGCGGCACAATCCGCCGTGGAATACGCGCCATTGGGTGACCAGTCCCCAAGGCCGCCTGGAGCATGTAGGACAGCCGCTGCCGTGCACGGCGTGCCTGAACCCTGGGGTTTTGACCCCTGCGGTGAAGTGATGCACGCTGCAGGTGACGTATTTCGATTGCGTTTATGCTAGCGATACAGGGACAGGAGTCGAGGGCCAAGTGAAGACCGGAAGGCAATTCCTTTATTACTACCACGACAGTCCCACTCCTGAGGAATTACACGATCCCTCCAGCGGAATGCCCATCCCGAAAAAGGGCGAAGTTATTGAGCGGCGAGGGAAAAAATACGAAGTAAAAAGTGTTCAGCCGGTGGTCGGGAAGGCGATTCCGACATTCATGGTACGGCTGATGAACACAATCTGAGCTGCAAGACCGCGGTGCTGCAGGCCGACGAATGGCTTAAGAGCAAACGCGTTTGGAGTGGGGCAATACACGCAAAACGTCCGCAGCCGTCAGTCCTGCCTGGCCCCAGAAGAACCAACATTCATCCGCGGTGGCAAGAAGCCCGAATCTGATCAGATGTTCGGCTAAAGGCTGGCGAGCGTCGGCCTCCCATCTGGAAATGGACATGGCAGAAGTCCCGATGCGGGTGGCAAGTTCCGCCTGGCTTATTTTCAGAGTGCGCCGCAAGGCGAGGATTTTCTTACCGCAATTCTGTTTTGAAACTTCATGAACTGAAATTTTGCGAAGTCTGGACGCCATCGAGTCCTCGCGGCACTGGTTGGTAGGAGACTACACCCGAAGGGCACGAGACACGAAATGTGACCAGGACGCGAATTTTTGCGATCGGGAGTAGCTCTTTTGAGGGACGTGAGAGGCGCGTGGGTTTTGTTTGATACAAGACATTACGACTGGCGCGAGGGATAGCTGAGGGAGGAAAGCCCCGGATCGTCTGGGGGGAGCGATTCCGGGGCCGGAGGGCGACTGCTAAGTGAAGCTTGTACGAAACTTGGTTGTGGCTCGCTCAATGCCTGGCCGGCGCTGGTCTGGCTGCGGTAGGCAAGCCGCCGGCTGGGCGCTGGCGGCTCGCTTGGCCCGACAAACTCAGTGAACCGTGTGTACGGAGAGGACGCAGATCTGGCGCAGCTCTTCGTAGGTGAAATAGGTGTCTTCGCGGCCGCCGGCTTTTTCTGTGTGGCCGAAGCCGGATTCGTGAGAGATGCGGCACAGCTCGTCCACGGAGATGCCGAGGAGAACGGCGGCGCGACGTACGGTCACGAATTTCAAAGCTTGCTGTAATTCCTGGTTTTCCTGCTGTTCCCTGTTGCGATTCATGCTGCCCCCTAGCCCCTGCTTTTTTTCACAGCCCACTTACACTGTTTCCCAAGAAACCGTTATGCCGGTAGTGCCACCAGGGCGTCCTGTTCGAAGGCCATGATCATTTCTTTGTAGATGTCCACGTCGTAGCCTTCACCGATGCGCATGCGGACGGATTCGATGCCGTCGCGCAGCAGCGTGCCGCGCAGCGGGACTTTAATATCGCCGAGTGCGACTTGCAGAATCACCGACTGCCCGACCCATGGCTTAAACGCGCTGTGCATGCGGAGCCCTCAGTGCTGCCCAGTGCTGCTCAGTGTTGCGTGCCAGCGTTGCCTGACGTAAGAGAGAATCGCGCGCGGGAGAAAAACCAACAATGGTACAGGGAGGGCACGCGAGTAGTAAGAAAGTACTGCTCATGTAAACAGGAGAATTGGCCTTGCTGGAAGCTGGTTCCGCTTGTGTTGGCGAGTGGAGTACGTCGGTACTGGTTTTTAGGGACCCTCAGGCCATTGGTGCGTGAGGGGTGCGCTGGCATTCTGCAGGTGATGGCGCCACTGGAACATTTCGGCGAGAACAGCCTGGCGAAAGCCGCGGCGAGAACGACCACGGGTGAAGGACGCGCGGTGGAGCGTCCTTCACATACACGGGCACATGCGCCGGCAGGTGCACCGGAAACAGCGGCGCAGTTCAGGCACGCGGTGCGCAATGGAGCGGGCGGCGTGGCGTTGGCACTGGGTGGAGGATTCGCGCGCGGGTTCGCGCACCTGGGCGTGCTGCAAGTCTTCGAAGAAAACCACATTGCGATTTCACACATCGCCGGAACGAGCGTGGGCAGCATTCTGGGCGCGGCGTACGCGAGTGGAGCGCCGCTGGCGCTGATCATGGCGACGTGCCGGACGCTGAAATTTCGCGACATCGCGCGCTGGCACGTTTCGCGGCTGGGGCTGGCGAGCAATCACCGGCTGGCGGATTTGATCGAGCGCGTATTTCAGTCGCGGCGTTTTGAGGATTTGAGAATTCCGATGGCGGTGGTGGCGACCAACCTTAATACCGGTGAGCCGGTGGTGTTCACGGAAGGAAATATGGTGGACCCGATTCGCGCGAGTTGCGCATTCCCGGGAATTTTTGAGCCGGTGGAAATCGGCACGCGGTGGCTGGTGGACGGCGGACTGACGGCTCCGGTGCCGACGCTGGCGGCGCGGGAACTGGGCGCGACGCACGTGATTGGGGTTTCGGCGGGGATGCAGGACGGGCACACGGGAAAACCTTCGAATGTATTTCAGGTGGTGACGCGCGCGGTGTGCGCGGCGCAGAAACACCAACTGGAGTTGTGGGAGCGGCACGCGGACCTGGTAATCCGGCCGGACGTGAGCGCGCTGAAGTGGGACGACTTCGATCGCGCGGACGAAGCGATCGAAGCGGGCAAAGTGGCGGCGCGACGCGCGCTGCCGCGGATTCAGAAACTGCTGGGCGTCAGCGTAGATGCCGGGCAAGCGCATGACGCAAACGTGGCGCACCCGGCGGAGTATCGGGACAGCGGGTTGCACTTCATCACGGAGGCGATGGGCTCATGATGCGTTTTAACGCTTTGATGGCGGCCATTGGTACATGCGTGCTGGTGTGGCATGAATGCGCGGAGAACCCTGCGTTGTTCTGTTACCGTATTGGAACAGGCGTTTTTGCGAACGCGCGTTCGCGCGGTCTGGTACCGGCGCCGGTAACAAATTCCACTGCGAGGAATGACCACGGGTGCTCGAATCGCTCCGGCAACTTCTCCACTCCATCTATGATGTAGAAGGTTTGGTCCGCGCGGGCGGGCCGCTGTTGGTTTGTATTGTTGTTTTTGTTGAGACGGGACTGTTCGTTGGTTTTTTCCTCCCTGGTGATTCCCTGCTGGTGACTGCGGGAGTTTTTGCGGCCGCGGGGACCATTCCGCTGCGATGGCTTTTGCTTCCGGTGATGCTGTGCGCGATTGTGGGCGATCAGCTGGGTTACTGGATCGGGCGCGGGATGGGGTCGTCGCTCTATAAGCGCAAAGAATCATTCTTCTTTCGGCGCAGCCATTTGCAGCGCGCGAGCGACTTTTACGAAAAATATGGCGGGAAGACGGTGATCCTGGCGCGGTTTGTGCCGATCGTGAGGACGTTTTGTCCTCCGGTGGCGGGCGCGGCGGGGATGCCTTACTCGCGCTATCTTACGTACGACATTTTTGGCGGGATCCTGTGGGTGGGCAGCATGATCCTGGGCGGGTATGCGCTGGGGCGCTCGATTCCGAATATCGGACAGAAGATTCATTACGTGATTGCGGTGGTGATTGTGCTTTCGTTGCTGCCGGCGGTGATCAGCATTTTGCGGGAGCGGCAAGCCGCCAAGTCCGGCCTCGCGCCTAAGAATATTGCGAAAGAAAAAGCCTGAGCGGTCCTTTGGCTCCCCGCAAAATTCGCGCCATCATTTTTGATATTGGAAGAGTGCTGGTGCGGCTGGACATTGCCGGCGCGATGGGCGCGCTGGCGGGCAGGATTTCGCTTTCTCCGCAGGAAACGTGGGCGGCCATCGAGCACGATCCGAGCTGGCGGGATTGGCAGGAAGGGCGAATGTCGCCGCGCGATTGGCAGCTGCATATTTCGCGGCGGCTGGGCGTGGAAATATCGTTCGAAGAATTCAGCGCGATCTGGAATCGCGTGCTGGACCCGACGCCGCTGGTGGATAGTTCCCTGCTCGAAAGTTTGTCGAAACATTACCGGCTGGCGGTGCTTTCGAATACGGATCCGATTCATGTGGCGGAGCTCGAAAGTAGATTCGATTTCTTCAGATTTTTTCCGCGGCGAATTTATTCGTGTGTGGTGGGGGCGAGCAAACCTTCGCCGATAATTTTTCGCGAAGCTCTGAGGGCGTGCAAGGTGAACGCAGACAACGCGCTCTATATTGACGACATCCCGGCTTACGTGGAGGCGGCGCGGCAACTGGGAATGGATGGGATTGTTTTTGAGTCCGCGGAACAGCTCAAAAGCGAATTGTGGAAGCGGGAATTGCTGGCTTTTGGGGATAGTGACGAATCGGGCAAAACATCCTTGTCGGGGAAAAAGACAGGTAAAGATTCCTCGAACTAGTACTACCCTGTCCCTTAGAGCCAAAGCGGACGACACACCCTTGTCAGCGTTATATTTTTTGGAGCTTGGATGCATTGATGCAGAGAAAGAGCAGCGGACGTGGATCATACGCCCGGGCTCAAAATCAAGACCCAGGCTATACGGCGAGCCTGGGGCACCCTTCGCAATTGATGAAGTGGATGCTTGATGGTGAGAGAAGGAGAGATCGAAGATGACTGAAGAACCTATTGTGGAAACGCGTACGGAGTCTTCGTGGCATACGCCGGCGGTTATCGTGCTGGGGTTGATCGCGTTGGCGGGATTGGGATTTGGGTGGAACGCCACCGCGAAGCTGGACGCGACGCAGCAGTCGGTGGCGAGCCAATTGAAGTCGGAGCAGCAATCGGTGCAGCAGGATTTGTCCACGCTGCGGCAGCGGCTGGCGGAAGACGAGAAAAACAACGCGGACCTGCAAGGCGATCTGAAAGTGGTGACGGACAAACTGAAAATCACGCAGGGGCAATTGAAGAAATCGCGCGAGGAATCCGCGAAGCTCAATAGCGATACTTCGGAGAAGCTGACGGCGCTGGATAGTTCTGTGAAGGGCGAACTGGCGACCAAGGCGACGTCCGAAGATGTGAAGAGCGTGGACACAAAAGTTGTGGGCGTGAAATCGGACCTGGAAGCTACGCGTGACGATCTGAAGATGGCGCGGAGCGAGATGGGGACTTTGATTGCGCGGAATCACGATGAGATTGACCAACTGCGAAGGCTGGGTGAACGGGAGTATGTGGAGTTCACCATCAGCGGGAAAAATAAACCGCAGAAGGTTGGGAATGTGACCGTGGAGCTGAAGGGCGTGAACGAGAAGCGCAATCAATACTCGGTGGCGATGACCGTAGAGGACAAGCGGTTTGAAAAGAAGAATCGCGCGCTGAATGAGCCGATTCTTTTTTACACTTCGGGGACGCACCAGGCTGAGGAAGTGGTGATTAATAAGGTGGGGAAAGATCGGATCAGCGGGTACTTGAGTATTCCTAAGGGGAATCCGCAGTCGGCTGGGAATACTAACTCGGGGCGATAACTTTTGCTGACGGTTTAAAATTGAGATGGGGCGAGCGATGTTTTTGCTCGTCCCTTTTTTTGGTTAATAGATGTTTAAAGTGGAAGGCATAAGACTTAAATCGTAGAGCCAAGACCCAGGCTACAAAGCGAGCCTGGGGCACCCAGCGCAAAAAACTGGTTTCTGGTGAGCACCGTGCGAGGGGCTGACGTAGGTTCGCGTTGCTAGAAACGAAAAGAGGGGATATTCTTCAAGTCAGAATTTTAAGTGCAGCTCCGAGGAATTTTATGAGTTTTGAAGAAGCTCTGCGGTCGGCCAGCCGGGATGAAAGATTTATGGCTACGGTCTACGCTATGAATAGCCTGCTGATAGATAAGGGTGTGTACACGGCAGAAGAGTTTGAGCAGGTTTTTATCGAATGGGTAGACAAGGAACTAAGCAAGAAAGCCCGCGCTAATGTGCCCTCCCGCTCACTTTGTGAGGCTTAGGCTTTACATTCAAAATGTACTGACATAGCGGTTTTCTGCCGCAATGTCTTCCGATGTCGCACTGCGTGCATTCGCACTCGCACGGTGGGGCTGGCGATAATTTCTTTCTACCTTTTGGCGGATGGCGCACACAATTCCCTTGCTGGATGGTGAGATTGCGAACGGTTGTGAATTATACCACCACCGTAAATTGACCTTCGTGTAATATGGCGACCTTCGGATACGATCATGAGAGCGGGTGGGCGATGTATGCTCGCCCGTTTTTTTGTTAACGTGTAGATGTCTAAAGTGAAAAACTCTAAAACTTGAATCTTAGATGGCCAGACCCAGGCTATAAAGCGAGCCGGGGGCACCCGTCGGAGGCGGGGAGGCGCGGCGGAGGCGGGGATTCGATTAGAATGATGCTCTTGGAAAGATGGGGGAGCTGATTGCGGCAGACGCCTTGTGTTTTGTACATTGCGGTGGATGAGTTGATACCGCAGCGGGGGAAAAGTTTTGCGGGGCTGGATGAGTTCACGGCGGCGCTGGATCATGCTGGAGTGCCAGCGGTGTGGGTGACGAGCCGGTCGCGGTTGGAGTTTGATGCGGCCCGGCGGAAGCTGGCGCACACGCATCCGTTCATTGCGGAGGGCGGAAGCGTGGTGTGCATGCCGGAGGGTTATTTTCATTTGAAGCCGGACACTACGGTGCGGCTGGGAAGATTTACGTGCATCCCGATGGCGCAGGCGCAACCTGCGGCGGCGAATGCGTTGGAGGAATTGGCGGAGGAGACGGGGGTGGCGGTGGTGACGTTGCAATCCTTGTCGCCGCGCGAGCTGGCGCAGAATACCGGGTTGCCGCAGCGGGAAGCGGAGTTGGTGCGGCAGCGGGACTTTGACGAGCTGTTCTTTTTTGCGGGAGCCGCGGATAAGGACATCGCGCGGTTTGTGGCGCGCGGGCGAGAAAAAAGGCTTGAACTGCGGCAGCATGGGGTGATGTGGTCGCTGGCGGTGGGCGCTAGTTTGAAGCGGTGCATTCAGAGCCTGGCGAAACTTTATGATCGGGCGCTGCGATATCATCCGAGCATTACCGGGGTGGCGACGGCGGAGGATGGCGCGGAATTATTCGCGGCTTGCGACCGGGGGATTTTGCTGGCGGGTAAGAAAGAACAGGCGTTGGAGGGGCTGGCGCAGGGTCCGCGGGTGAAGCAGATGGCGTTGCATGATCCTGAGGTGTGGACGAATTTGCTGGAGAGCGTGACGTCGAAGCATTTGTGACATCTAGTCGAACTAAACCGTAGTGGGTAGCGATAAATAAAAAGAGAAAGCCTCACCCTTTGCAAAGGGCGCAAAGGATGGCCACCCGAATACAATCCCCCATCCGAATGAGTCGAACTAATCGGTAATGAACGGCGAAAAACATCAAGCCAAAAGCCCCACCCTTTGCGGAAGGCGCAAAGGATGGGCCACCCGAAGTGCTTGCCTGAGCAGACATGGGAAGTGACGCGGAGTCACGGGACGGAGTTTTGCACAATTGCGGCTGGGAAGGGGTTCGGTGGGACGAGTCGGGCGATGCAAAGCTATTGTTTGCGTGGGATTTGTCTTACGGACTGGAGAATTGCGTTGGTGGGCGGATTGCGATGGATAGTGTGCTTCTCTCTCTCGCTTTTGCCTGGGCAAAAGTACTAGGAGGCCCATACCGTGAGCTACCTTCGCCGCTTTTTTGCCGTGCCCGCTACCGAGACGAGTCTGGGTCTGGTGTTGAGTTTGTGCGTGGTGACGCTGGGGCTGATGTCCATTGCTTTGGTTTGGCAGGCGCAGATTATTGCCAATCAGCGTGACGTGATTCGGTGGCTGGAGATTCTGAAACTGGGCGCGTGACGCGGCTGGCGCGTCGCAGCTTACTTAGATTTGGCGCGAGTACGGAATCATGTTGCGCAGAGATCAACGTAAAGAGCTGCTACGCAAAAAGCGCGACTTTTTTGCGCTGCTGTGGTTGAATAGAGCTACCCAGACTTTACCCCCTGTGAGGATTTGATGAAATTGTTCGCCGCAGCACTCGTTCTAGCTATGACTCCGTTTTTCGCCACGGCGCAGGCATCTTCGCAAGCGACGTCGGAAACACCGGAAGCGTCACAGACAGAAAGCCAGCCAGTCGCGCGGGCTTCCTCTCATGACCGGCACCACAACCGGCACAAGCGGTCACACCACCATCACCAGAGGGTTGCGAAGCACCACGCGCAGCGACCCAGCTAGGCGCGGAAAAATTAAACCATTCAGGAAGTGAAAAAGGGGAGCCGAAGGCTCCCCTTTTTCTTTGGCTGTGTCGTCTCGTGAGGTGCGCTGTGAAGCGTATCGGTCTCGGGCGACGCGCACCGCAAGAGCGGTGTGTTCAGCTTTTGTTTCGCTCGGAGTCCGGTGGAGTCATGTTCCCCTCCGGAGCTTCAGGAGCTCACCAGTGCGTTTTACGCTTAGGAGAAAACAAAGGCAAGCGAAGAGATGGAGAAATTCACAGGATTTAGTGGTTGAGGATTATTTTTCAAATTCCTTCGAGGCGGACCCAAGACCCAGGCTATAAAGCGAGCCTGGGGCACCCGTCTGGCACCCTGTAAACGTTTGGACTGAGAATTGTTGGATCAGGCGATGGCTTTATCTTTGAGGCCGACGAACAGGTAGCCGGCGCCTTTGCAGGCGGGGCATTCTTTGTTGCGGAAGTAACCGGTGGCCTGGCACTGTTCGCATTCGATCCAGTCGGAAGGCTTGACGGCAGCTGCGTTCGTGCCATTGCAGCGTTGTGAGGCGATGGTTTTACTGCAGCGGGCGTTTACGACCCTGGAGTTGTATCCAACGCCCCCGCATTCGGTGCAACTGGTAACCGGTACGTCTCGCTTCATATCTCGATGATACGCCGGTGCGGCGTGTTTTACCTATTTCCCGAGTGCGACCTGGATGATGGGTGTGATCCGTTTTTCTATATGATGAGCATGGAGTGAAAGATAGCGATTTGCTGAAAACGCCGCGACATTCCTGGATTTATTTTGCCGGTCTGATTACCCAGGCAGTGTTTTATATCGGGCAAGGGATTAACCATTTCTGGCATTCGGGAATGGTGGTGGGGCTGATGCCGACGCATTACACGCATCCCTACACGCTGGTAATTGTTTCCGGCGTGGCGGAGATTCTGGGGGGAATTGGATTGCTGGTGGAGCGCACGCGGCGGTTGGCGGCGTGGGGACTGATCGTGATGCTGGTGATTTACTTCGACGTGCACATTTTTATGCTGATGCATACGGAGCGATTCCCGGCCATTCCGGTGTGGGTGCTGTATGCGCGGATACCTTTGCAGTTTTTGTTTATCGGGTGGGCGTGGGCGTACACGGGAAAAGTCTCGCCCGCAGATCTGCGCGCGTGATAAATGAAGGTTACTTGATGAAGAGGTTTTCGCGGAGCTGGTCGCGGCCTACGAAAGATTTCATGGTGCGGTAGTGGCTGAAGAGGTCCTGGATTTCGCGATTCTGGTAGACCTTTTGCGGGGGCGTGACGATGGATGACGGGATGACCTGGAGGGTGTTGGAGTCGGCCACCCGATAACGCTGGAAGCCTTCGGGTTTTTTGCTGTGGAACATGGCGAAGACGATGCCCGCCGGGCGCAGAAGTTCGGTGAGGCAGGTGATGGTCTGCTTGGTCATGGCGGGATCGAGATAGTCGAACACGTCCCAGAGAAGCACGGCGTCGAAGGACGCGGGCGCGTACTGAAGATTGGATTTCAGGAAGCGTTGCGCGCGGCCATCGGGGGTGAGATCCACTTTGTCGCGATAGTTGGGATCCTCACGGAGGCGGCCTTCGTCTTCATCAAGGAAAGTTTTCCAGCCGCGGAGGATGTCTTCGGAGGAGACGCGGAAGCCACGCTCGATGAAGAAATTCAGGGTGGTCTGCCAGGCGGGGCCGAGGTCGAGCAAAGTGCCGCGGCCGAGACCATCAAGATTCCACAAAAATTCCTTGAGGCCGTTGGAGACGCGCGTGGCGACGTGCTGCTCGGGTGCACGCGGAGAACCGGTGCTGGCCGCGGGTGCGACGGCGGCTGGCGAGTTGGTGCCGGAGGAAACGGGGCGCGATTTGCGCGAGCCGTCGCCGCCGATGCCAAATTTGTTGAGCAGCGTCATGAATTAATCCGCAGCGGAACTCGAGGAAGTGGTGGCGGCTTTGGCAGCGAGCTTACCGGCTTCGACTTTGCCGCGCAGCAGGGCGCCTTCTTCGATGGCGAGGCGCTCGGTCTGGACTTCGCCGGTGACCTGGGCGGTGCCCATGAGCTGAACTTTGTCGCGGCCGGTGACTTTGCCCTCTATGCGCCCGCTAACGATGACTTCCCGGGCGGTGACGTCGGCTTTAACGGTGCCGTTGGGACCAATGGTAAGGCTGCCGTTGGAGAGGCTGAGTTTGCCGTCCACCAAGCCATCCACGTAGAGATCTTCGCTGCCGGTGACTTCACCTTTGATGCGAATGCCCTGGCTGATGCTGGCGCCGCCGCGTGGAGCCGCAGCGACGGCAACCGGAGCGGGAGCGGATGGCGTCGAGTGAACGGGATGCGGAGTGCCGCCGGAAAAAGCCGGAGTATTCGCGGGGGCGCTGGGGCGTTCAGGGACAGCTTGGGGCTTAACTTCGTCTTTTTTCCACATGAAACACCTCGGCCTAGAAATTTAGGGTACAAACGTCGCTTTTCGCAGGACCGGGCAGGAACCGCGACTTAGAGAGCGAAGATAGTATACGACTTAGCCAGTGTAAACAATAATGCGCCTGGGAAACAGGGGTTGTTTCCGGGACGAATACACCCCGGAGAGCGGGTGAGGCAGGACGAAAGTGGTGGTTACCGGGGGCTTGTGGGCGGTGTTGCGCAACTCCCACATAGCGACGAGCATGCCTTGCAATTCGTGAGTGAAGGCTTTGAAGGACTTGCGATTTTCCCACCAGCGTTCGACTTCGAAGCCGCCGTCGCGGGCAGCGGCTACGCGGACATTGATGGAGGGCGGGAAGACGTGCTGGAAGATGTAACGGGCGCGGCGGGTGTGGTAGTTGGAGGTAACGACGATGACTCTGTGCCAGTTGCGTTCGACGACGAGGGCGCGGAGGGCTTCGGCTTCTTCGCGGGTATTATCGGCGTCGTGCGGGAAACGGATGATGCGGTCCTTGGGGACGCCGCGCTCGACCAGGTCGTGGTCCATCAATTCGGCGATGCCGGCACTGGGGCGGAGGCGGCGGCCGCTGGCAACTACGACGGGGGCCAGCTTCTGGCGGAAGAGTTCCGAGGCGCGGGTGGCGCGGTCGGCGAAGAAATTGTCGTCGCTGAGGAGCAGGAGGGCGTCGGATTGTTCGAGCGGATCTTCGACGACCCAGGATTCGCCGGCGAAACGCAGGAGCGGTCGGCGAGCGGCGTAAAGGGCGGCCAGGAAAATTATCAGGAAAAGAAAACTGACGAGGCTACTTAGAATGCCACCGCGCTGCGGGTGCGTAAAATTTCGGCGGCGGCGCCAGTTCATGAATTGGGATCCAGCAAACGCAGGCGCTCCGCAGCCTGTTCGGGCAAAACACCGTTGAAATAAACTTCCTTGATGCTGTAGGACTTGCTGCGGGTTTCGACAATGGGAAGTATTTCAATGTGCCAGTGAAAATCTTCGGAAAGAGTTTTCCAGTAGCCGGCGAGCTCCCCCTTTTTGCTGCGGGTGTTGGGCGCGGTGTGAACTACCAGGTGAAACGCCGGGGCGATTTTTTCGAGGCGGCGCAAAACGCGGCCGAGGAGCGCGGCGAAATGGCGGCGATTGGAGTTGGCGTGGGGCTGCTCGAAGAGATGATTGTGGCGGCGGTGGAGGAGCCAAACTTCATAGGGGACGCGCGAAGCGTAAGGGCAGATGGCGTAATACTCGCCCTGGACGTCCACAATGCGAGTGCCCTGCTTTTCTTCCTGGCGGACAACGTCACAGAAAATGCAACGCTCGCGTTCCTTGAACCATTCGTGGGCGGCATTGAGTTCGTATTTTATGCGGCGCGGAACAAAGATGGTGGCGGTGATTTGCGAATGGGCGTGGGGCCATTCTTCGCCTGCGGCAGCGCCCTGATTTTTGAAGACGCTTACATATTTGAAGCGCACGTCTTTTTTAAGGTCGGCGATGCGCAAAGCCCAGACGGCGAGGACGCGCTCGATTTCTTCATCGCTGAACTGGGAGAGGCGGCGATCGTGCTGGGGCGTTTCGACGACGACTTCGTGGGCGCCGGTGGGCCCCATTTTGTCGTACATGCCCTCGGCGAGGCGGCCAGGTTGGCCTTCGACGCGATAGAGCGGGTCGGGATGCGGAAGGACGCGGACTTGCGACGCGCCACCCTCGGGCGGAGAAACGAGGATGGATTTCCCTTCCGTGTCGGGCTTGTCGAAGGGGCAGTGCGATGCGGCTTCGTCGTGGGATTCTTTGTGGCCCTGGACTACCCAGCTTTGGGTGATGGGGTCTCGTCTAATTTCCATTCGGTTTAATTTCCATGGAGTATTTTTTCACGAATACAAAGATTTCAGATTGGTGTGTTGGTCTGTGTGCCAGCAGCAGAGTATATCGTTGTTTGAAGTGGTTGCGAATGGAAGATGGAGTGGTGGTAGCGCTGCTAGACGCCCAGGTTTCCCACGTTTTCCGTTCCACAGGTTTGCCCAAATTTCTAGCGGGCGAAGCGCCGGTGAGTCTCAGCGAACCGGGTTGCTTCCACTGAAGGGAACTTTCTCAGTTCGTGCGCCAGAGCGCTCGAACGTCAGATTCACCGAGCGTTCGCCAATAGGTCTCGTACGATGGCGAACACCTCGCTTGACGGTGATCAGATGCCCCGGCCAGAGCTCCACGGTGTGGTCATCAAAATCAATGTAGAGGCCACCTTCCAGTGCGAGAAAACTCTCATCGGAGTCGGGATGACAATGCCAATGATAGTCCTCGGTCATGACGCTTATGCGTACTTCATGATCGTTGACTCTAGCAATTGAATGATTATCGTAGCGCTCCGCTGTTGCTGATTCGCGCGCAAGACTTATGACTTCGGGGGAAGAGTTGGACATGGAAGTATTTTTGCGAGCTCTCTCCGCCACTATTAGATTTTCATTTCTTGTTGCCTCGCGGCGCTTGCCGTTATTCTCCGGCCTTACAATCCCCGGTTCGTCGGCCCTTGATTTGGGAGACCGTGGTAACGCCGTCTTCTGTGTGGGTGATGGTGGTCTCGAAGCTGTCACCGCCGTGAAATTTGGTTTCGTTCACCAGGGTGCTCTTTCCGCAAATCATGGTCTGGGTCATGGTGCCGCCTTCCAGCTTGAAATCTTTGAGCGTACACGCGCCGCTTTTCGCCAAGGCTTTTTCCACCTCTGCGCGGATTGCCGCCGGTGATCCATTTGACGCGGCCGCATCCGCAGGCTTGTAGCAGTGACTGCGCGTGGCCGTCTGGCCATGGCCGGTCACGGTGTTTTCCCACATGCCTGGCCGCATTCTTTCCTGGGCGCGCAAAGCTGTTGCTAAACAGATGGTGAGACAGACCACCGCTAAAGTGGCTTTGAACGTATTCATGAATTCCTCTTTTCCAAATCTGACAAACGACGTGGCCAAACCGGAGACGCGCCGGTACGAAGATATCACCCTATCTCCTGGTTCTCTCGCGAAACAAAACTTGCGTGACGCTCACGTTTTTGCGAGCGTGCATGAATTGTAGTCTGACGCGTTTCCGGGGTCAGAAGCGCAGCACGATGCCGTCGCGGGCGCGGCCTCGGCGGCGGCGTGATATTCTCGGTCGGCTTATGGAAGCGGATATTGAATTTATGCGGGTGGCGTTGGCGGAAGCTGGAGATGCGGCTGCAAGCGGCGAAGTACCCATTGGAACAGTGTTGGTTCGCGAAGGGCGGATTCTGGCGCGGGCCGGGAATCGGACGATTCGGGATTGTGATCCGACCGCGCACGCGGAAATTGTCGCGCTGCGGGAAGCCGCTCGGATGCTTGGTAATTACCGACTGGCGGATACAACTTTGTACGTGACGATTGAGCCGTGCAGCATGTGCGCGGGGGCGATGCTGCAGGCACGCGTGGCGAGGCTGGTGTATGGCGCAGCGGAGCCGCGCGGTGGAGCGGTGCATACGTGCTTTCAAGTTTTGTCGCATCCGGATGTGAACCACCGCGTGGAGGTGACCGCCGGGATTCTGGCGGAGGAATGCGCGACGGTGATGCGAAACTTTTTTGCGGCCCGGCGGGAATGAATTTTGTGGCGACGATCGCCGTAAAGTGGTAGCGCGATTGCCGGAAATCGAAGGGCTCTGCTACGATGAAACATCAACCTGCGGAGAGGTGTCTGAGCGGTTGAAAGAGCTCGCCTCGAAAGCGAGTGTGCGAGAAATCGTACCGTGGGTTCGAATCCCACCCTCTCCGCCATCTAGTCTGGTCAATTGGCTTCTCCGCCCGGTGAAACGCGATAATCCGCGAATTCTCGCCGAAATCCGCATGGTGCTGTGTGAAGCCGGACTGCAGAGAAATCGGCTTTCTTGCAATACGTTCAACTTGCCTCAGTTTTCTCTGGGAGGCATTCTCGCGGTCCGGTTTTTATAGAAGGGTCACTCATCTTTCTTCATGACGACCAAGTGGCCAATCTAATGAAATAAACTGGATGCCAAGCGTCCGAATTCGTCCAAGGCTGTCAAAACGATGCGCTGCACCCGATCCTGGCCTACTTGCCAACCAGCACGCTGCAGCAGTGCCGTGATTCGCCGATAGCCGCAGCGCCCGTATTCACTGGCCAGTGTAACCATTTCGTATTCTTCGCAAGCATGCTCCACCGCACAACGCCGCCGCTCAGGGCTCAGAAGTAATGGGATGGTCCGCTCCGCCTACATGGGTGCAGACTCTACCTGGCTGTTATTCGCGCGAAGGAGGATCATCATGATCAAAGCAAACGAATCCGCCAAGATATTTGGAGTCGATATCGGAAAGAACCTATTTCACGTCGTGGGTCTGGATACAGCAGGCAAGCCCGTGTTCCGGGCGAAGTTCCATCGCGATGGATTGCTTCGATTCTTCGTAAACACGCCGTCCGCCACCATTGGGATGGAGAGCTGCCCTGGTTCTCAATGGCTCGCCAGAAAATTCCAGGAACTAGGGCACACAGCGAGGATTATACCTGCGCAGTTCGTAAAGCCTTTCGTGAAGTCCAACAAGAACGACATGGTGGACGCAGAAGCCATCGCAGAAGCTCTCACGCGACCAACGATGAGGTTCGTCCAGCTTCGCCGCCCCGAACAGCTCGCCGTGCAAGCGCTCCATCGTGTGCGAAATCGCTTTATGCGCCACCGCACCGGCTTGATCAATCAGATTCGTGGATTTCTGCTGGAGTTCGGTATGCCCATCCGTCAAGGCGCAGGTGTCTTTAAACTGGACCTTCCGCGAATATTGGAAGATGCCGAAAATGAACTGCCATCCTCGTTGCGCTGTCTGCTTGGCGACCTTTGGAACGACCTGAAAGCGCTGGAGGTCCGCATCGAAGAGATTACGCAGACGATCCAAAGATCCGTTCAATGCAGTGACACGGCGCGGCGCCTGATGACCGTACCCGGGATCGGGCCGTTGACCGCCAGCGCTCTTGAAGCCGCCGCCGGCAGAGGCCAACACTTCAAGAACGGACGCTTCTTCGCTGCCTGGCTAGGATTGGTCCCGCGACAGTATTCCACGGGTGGACACTCCACGTTGCTAGCGATCAGCAAGCGAGGCAACACCTACTTGCGGTGTCTGTTGATTCATGGGGCCCGTTCCTGCGTACAGACCTGTGACCGGGCAAAACATCCCTTGGGTAGCTGGATCACCAAGCTTGAACAGCGAATGCATCGCAACAAAGTCATCGTTGCGTTGGCTAACAAAATCGCTCGTGTCGCCTGGAAAATTCTGACTCATCCCGCCGAAACTTACCGCTGGTCGCCAGCGTGAGATGACGGACGATCTTTCCTCAGGTTTGCGGTGGAGCTTACTGATGGCACAACGGTCTATCGGCGTACTGTAAATCCGATCTGGGAAACTGGTCTCTTCGGAGACCGTACCAAGTAAATGGAAACGGTACGCGCGGATTCTCATCATGGCCTGGTCGCCAAAAGCGGCTGACTCGCGAGAGGCCGGATACATTAGAGCAAACCGAACTGTGCCTACAGGCAAAACTCTGCTTGCAAATGCGGAGCGGACCATACATTTCCCGAGGCCACGTCCTTCAGGATCTGCTTCTCTAGCGACAGCTCTGCTACCAGCCTCTTTAGCTTGCTGTTCTCCCTCTCCAGTTCTTTGAGTCGCTTGGCTTGATCTAGCTTCAGGCCGCCGAATTCCTTCCT
>JBBRPU010000042.1:0-16795 GCA_038227545.1 Candidatus Acidiferrales bacterium | reverse complement strand
TTGCTGAAAGAGCGAATCGCGTTGGTAGAATATTTTCGTAAGACGGAGCGGCGTGGCGGAAACTTCCAGCGGTCTCGTCCGCAGCATCGGGCGATGGAGCCTGGCGGCGCTCATCATTAATTCGGTGATCGGCGGAGGCGTTTTCGGATTGCCGAGCGTGGTTGCCGGACGGCTCGGAAAGTATGCTCCGCTGGCGTACCTGGTCGCGGCAGCCGGAATTGCGCTGGTCGCCGCGTGCCTGAGCGAAGTGGCTTCACAATTTCGCGAAACGGGCGGTCCGTATCTTTACGCGCGCGAGGCGTTGGGAAGATTCTGGGGAATTCAGATCGCGTGGATGACGTGGCTGGCGCGATTGACGGGCACGTCCGGCACCGCCACTCTTTTCGCGACGTACCTGGCAGAATTCAGTCCCCGCGCGGTGCGTCCGTTTTATCGCGCCGCGATTCTAGGGCTACTGATCGGAATACTCGCGGTGGTCAATTATCGCGGGGTGGGCTCGGCGACGCGGGTCAGCGATTTTCTCACCAGCGCAAAAATACTTTTGCTGCTGATATTCATCGGCGCTGGACTGGGCTGGTTGATGATGCATGGCGCGGTGACACCCGCGCCGTTGTCGCATGCCGTGACAGTGCACGATTGGCTTCAGGCGGTGCTGGTGCTGGTATATGCGTATGGGGGATTCGAAGCGGTTTTTTTCGCTTCGGGAGAGACGAAAGATCCGCGGAGAGACTCCGCGGCGGCACTTTTTTATGGGCTGGCGCTGGTGACGGTGATCTACACGCTGGTGCAAGTGGTGATAAGCGGTACGCTGGCGAATGCGGCGGGCACGGAGCGCCCTCTGGCTGAGGCGGCGCGCCAAATTTTTGGAAGCGGGGCGGCGGCGGCGATTACTGTGGGGGCGCTGGTGTCTATCTACGGATACCTGGGGGCGAATATGCTGCACACGCCGCGTTTGACATTTGCGCTGGCGGAACGCGGCGACTTTCCGCGATTCTTTGCCGCGATCCATCCTAAATTTCGCACCCCTCACGTTTCGATTCTGGTGTACACGGCGATGCTGCTTTCTTTTACGCTGGCGGGAAATTTTAAATGGAACATCACGCTGTCGGCGGTGGCGAGGTTGCTGACGTATGCGTCCTTCGCGGTGGCGCTGCTGGTGTTGCGGCGCAAGGAGCCGCAGGCGGATGCATTTCGACTGCGCGCGGGAACGCTGATCGCGGGGGTGACGGTGTTGTTTTGTGCCGTACTATTCCTCCAGACGCCTCTGAGCAACCTCTCGGTGGTGTTGGTGACCATGGCTATCGCGGCTGTGAATTGGCTGGTGGTGCGCAAGAATACTTCGATTGCAAAAACAGTGGCGTAGACCAAATTGGCGAGCCTTTCTTTTTCGGACTCCTGGAAAGCCACTACCAGCCCTCGTAACGTCTGAGAAACTGCCATTACATTAACGCTGCGCGATAGCGCGATTCGCGATGCCCGCTGCGGAGGAAATTCCATGACCATGAAGCGTACTGGCGACCCCTGGATGCCGGCTGATGACTACGGACGCGCGATGCCACGGTTCTCCGTGAACCTGCTGGTGCGAGACGTAGCGAGGTCGCGGCGATTTTACGAACAAGTGTTGCTAGCCACGGCCCGCTACGGCGACGAAGACTTCGCTGCGATGGAAGTGAATGGGGTGGAGTTCATGCTGCACGCGGATCACACTTACGATCACCACCCGTTGTTCCGGCGAGTGCAGCGCGAAGGAAAGCGCGGTGATGGCGCGGAGCTACGGTTGATGGGCATGGATCCGGACGAATTGCAAAAACGCGCGGAGAATGCGGGCGCGACGATCCTGCAACCGGCGGCGGATTTTCCGCACGGGTGGCGCGACGTGATCCTGGAAGACCCTGACGGGTACATCTGGGCGGTGGGCGTGGCGTTGAAGAAATAGGGACTTGGGCACCGGCACCGTATCTTGGAATCGTTCTCAAACCGTGACATTATCCAAAGTCCCGCAAAGTGGTTCCTTACCTAATGCAAGAGGAGAGCGCATGAAACGAGCGATCTGTGCCGGTGGATTTTTGCTTTGTATTCTAGGCGCGACGTGCGTCGCGGGATTTGCGCAGGAATCCGGGGGCAAGCGTCCCATCACTTTCGATGATTTGATACACATGCACCGGGTGGCCTCGCCAACAATTTCACCGGATGGGAAGTGGGTGGCGTACGCGGTGTCCACGCCGGATATGGAAGCGAATCGCAACGCGGGAAACATATGGATGGTGCCGACCGGGGGTGGCGCAGCGGTGCAACTGACGCAAAGCGGTCACGATTCCTCTCCGGCGTGGTCGCCGGACAGCAAGACGCTGGCTTTCATTTCTTCGCGCGACGGCAATTCGCAGGTGTACGTGCTTTCGATGGAGGGCGGCGAAGGGCACGCGATTACGCATCTTTCCAGTGGCGCGGATATGGTGAAGTGGTCGCCGGACGGTAGCACCATCGCGTTCACATCTTTGGTGTATGTGGATTGCAAGGAGGATGCGTGCAACAGCGCGCGGGACGCAGCAAAAGAAAAAAATAAAGTGAAGGCGCATGTGGCTGAGCAGCTGTTGTATCGGCACTGGACACACTGGTCGGAAGGAAAGCGCAGCCACTTGTTTGTCACCGCCGCGGATGGGAGCGGGACTCCACGAGACCTGACCGCGGGCGCGAACTACGACGTGCCGCCTGACGAGCGTGGCGGGCCGGAAGACATAAATTTTTCACCGGACGGGAAAGAGATTTGCTTTACGGCGGTGCCCGACAAAGTGGAAGCCCTCAGCACCAACGGCGAATTGTTTTTGGCGCCGGTGGCCGGCGGCGAGCTGAAAAAGATTACCGAGAACCCGGGATTTGACGGGAATCCGGTGTATTCGCCGGACGGAAACTACATCGCCTACCACGCGCAACTGGTGGCAGCTAATGAATCAGACCGCTGGCGGGTAATGCTTTACGACCGCAAGAGCGGCAAGAGCGAAAATCTGACGGAGAAGTTTGATCGCAGCGCGCAGGAACTGACGTGGTCACCGGACAGCAAGAGCATTTACTTCACCGCCGAAAACGAAACCCTAGAACCGGTTTACTCGATGAGCGCGCGTGCGGGAGCGGAGCCGAAGAAAATTGTTGGCGAGGGATTCAACACGGCATTTTCCCTGAGCGCTGACGGAAAAACGATGGCCTTCGAACGCACCAGCCTGACGATGCCGGCCGAAGTCTTTGTAGCCGGCGCGGACGGCTCCAACGCGAAACAGATTACGCATCACAATGATGCGCTGCTGGCGAAACTGGAGATGAACGCGCCGGAAACCTTCTGGTACGAGGGCGCGGCGGGCTCGAAGGTGCAGGCGATGCTGATTCGCCCGCCGAATTTCGAAACGACAAAAAAATATCCGGTGCTGGTGTTGCTACATGGCGGGCCGCAAACGATGTGGTCGAACGCGTGGGGCTACCGCTGGAACGCGCAGGTATTTTCGGCGCAAGGGTACGTGACGCTGATGATCAACCGGCACGGATCCACTGGTTACGGGCAGAAATTCACGGACGAAATCACTGGCGATTGGGGCGGGCAAGCGTACACGGACGTGATGAAGGGCGTGGACTACACACTGGCCACTTATAAGTTCACGGACGGGTCGCGGATGGCGGCGGCGGGCGGATCGTATGGCGGATTTTTAGCGAACTGGATCGCGACGCATACGGGAAGGTTCAAAGCGATCATCAGTCACGCGGGCGTATACGATCAGGCGGCGATGTACGCCACCGAAGAACTATGGTTCGCAGAACATGACATGCAGGGAACACCGTGGGGAAATCCGGAGAGCTATAAGAAATGGTCGCCGATGGCGTATGCGGGGGAGTTGGGGAAATTCAAGACGCCTACGCTGGTGATCGCGGGCGAAAATGACTATCGAGTTCCGTACACACAATCGCTGGAATTTTTTAACACGCTGCAGCGGCAGAGCGTGCCGTCGAAGCTGGTGGTTTTCCCGGACGAAGGCCACTGGGTGCTGAAGCCGCAAAATTCGCAGTTCTGGTACAAAACATTTTCTGAGTGGCTGGCGACTTATTTGAAGTAGCGCCCCGTCACGCGGTAGACAATTTGTGAAACGCCAGGCGCGCGAAGCGAAATAGATAAAATATCAAGACTGCGGATACGATCAGCAGCGCGCCCACGACTATGGCGGCAACCAGCGGATGCGCGCCGGCCATCCAGGTGAGCCACACGGCGAGCAAGTCTTCTCCAAAACTTAGAATCCAGTTGCTGAAGGGCTCGGGGCTGGTGTTGATGGCCGCGCGGGTGGAAGCCTTGGCACTGTGCGAGGTGAGTGCGACTCCGCCAGCAAGTAGCGCGGCTCCCCAGCGCCATTCGGGCGCTACGGAGGCGGTGGAAGCATAGGCCAAAAGCGCCGCTGCCGGGGGACGGATGAAAGTGTGGATGGCGTCCCAAACGGTATCCACGTAAGGAATTTTGTCGGCGAAAAATTCGACGAGGTAAAGAGCGGCGGCGATGCCGAGGACCCAGGGATGCGCAAGGACCTGCAGCGCTGGCGGAAGACTAACGACGTGAAAGCGCTGTAGCAAACCGAGGGTAACAATGGTTGCGTAGAGATTGAGGCCAGAGGAAAAACCTGTCCCAAGGATGGCGCCGAGCGCGGAGAAAACATTCATAAAAGTGAGACTGAGTTTAGCAACTGGCAGGCCGATCGGAGGCAAAAAAAAGCTGGCCCGCGAACGGGCCAGCTTGAGGGACGGCTACAAAAAACTTTGCCTGGAGGTTACGGACTAAACGGATCCGGCGCTGCGGGTCTTGTCGCGGCGGGCGTTTTCGTCGCGCTGCGCTTCGTTTTCGTCCGAGAAGGAGGTACCGAATTCGTTCACCTGGCGTTCTGCCTCATCTTTAGCGATGCCATAACGTTCCTGCACCAAGCCCACTAGCTGATCTTTCTTGCCGCTTAGCGTGGTCATGTCACTGTCGGTAAGCTTGCCCCATTTGGCCTTGGCTTTCCCTTCGTACTGTTTCCATTTGCCTTCGATTTGATCCCAGTTCATTGTGGCCTCCCTAAAGTTCTGCGAGCGGTGTAGCTCGGTTTTTAGAAGTACCGGACGCGAGGCTATCTGAACACGAAGGAATGCCATGGGAAATACAGCAATCGGCTTAGATTCCCCGCGTACGTATGTGTACTGAATTGAACGTAAGAAACGGATCAAAACTGGTAAAACTCAGTACACGATGCAAGCGCCCAGGCTCAGTGAAAGCCTGTATGGAGCCTTAGAGCGCTATAAAGTACAAAGGTGTCGCTGAGCTCCGAGTGGTTTTACCGTTCGTGTCAGAGGGACCTAGGGGATTTCGCCAGCCGCGTCGCAAACATCGTTTGTTCACGTCGTTTTTTCGCGTCGCTTTTTTGCATCGGGCTAATAAATTCCGGAGGATGAGATGAGCGGTAGAATGATGCTGGGAGTGGCGCTGATCGCCATCGGGGTAATCGCGCTGGTGTATCAGGGATTCACATATACGACGCAAAAGAAGGTTCTGGATATTGGACCGATCCAGGCGACGAAAGAAGAGCACCATTCCGTTCCAGTTCCGCCAATCCTCGGGGTGATTGCGCTGATAAGTGGCGTGGCGGTGATCGCAACGGGCCGCGGAAAGTAGGACAAAAATCTTAATGGAGGAATTTAACATGAAAAAATGGACAGTATTTTTAGCTGCGAGTCTGGCGTTCTCGACCTTGTCGGTTGCGAAGCCCGCGAGCGAGAAGGATGAGCGCGAGCGGCTGGAGAATTCGGGCAAAGTAATGCAGGAAATTTTGAACGTTCCGGACGATATCCCTCAGGATTTGCTGGATAAGGCGCGCTGCGTGGTAGTGCTTCCGTCCGTGCTGAAAGCAGCTTTCGTGGTAGGCGGGAGTTATGGCCGCGGAGTGATGGTGTGCCGAACGGGCAAAGATTTTTCCGGGCCGTGGGGCGCGCCGGCAATGTATGCGCTGGAAGGCGGCAGTTTCGGATTTCAGATCGGTGGCGAAGCTACTGACTTTGTAATCCTGATCATGAATGACCGGGGCATGGACAGCTTGTTGAAGAGCAAAGTGAAGCTGGGCGGCGACGCCAGCGTGGCAGCCGGGCCCAAGGGCCGCAGCGCATCCGCGGAATCGGACGCGTATATGCGCGCCGAAATGTTGAGCTATTCTCGTGCGCGTGGAGCGTTTGCGGGTGTATCCCTGGAAGGCACAACACTGCGTCCGGATAAGGATGCGAACGAGCGGCTGTATGGCAAGGGCGTGAGCGCTGCTTCCATCGTGATGGAGAAGAAGGTGGAGGCTCCAGAAGCGGCGCATACTTTACTGGCCGCGTTGCAGCATGCTTCTCCGATGCTGAAACCCTGAGTGATTTCTTACGTTTGGTTATACGAGGGCGGAGGTTTTTCTCCGCCTTTTTTTATTGGTGGCGGCCGGCAGGCCACAGTTTGGTCGATTGGGTAAGCTACAAAACCCTCCTACAAAAACTCTGCTTGGCGCGTACACGGACCTCTGTATTGTTCCCCGCGTGGATAGACACTACCTTCGACGTATAACTCCGCTGCGACAGCGGATCATCTCATGCGTTACGCACGGCTTTCCGTCCCAGTGGCCTGAGATCGAAATGACAATCGAGGGATAGCGGACATGAAGAATGAATTGGCGGTTTCAGAGTCCAGGCTGATCGCGAAGGCACGGCGTGGAAATCACGAGGCCTTCACGGAGTTGGTCCAAAAACATTCCGGAAAAATTTATGGAGTGTCGCTGCGCATGTTGAAGAATCGTGAAGACGCGGAAGACAACGTGCAAAACGTGCTGGTAAAGGCCTATAACAACATCGGGCGGTTCGAGGGCCAATCGCAATTTTCCACCTGGCTATTTCGCATCACAATCAACGAGGCGCTGATGAAGTTGCGCCGGCACAAGCCGGAACGCTTCGTAACCGCCAGCGACCCTGGCGGGGACAGTTCGACATTTGCGAATTATCCGGAGATCGAGGATCACCGGCAGAATCACGAACGGGAATATATCAATCGTGAACTGGCTGCCAAGGCGCTGCAATGCCTTAATCCATCGCTACGCAATACCTTTGTACTGCAGAAGGCGGAAGGCTGGACTAATCGGGAGTTGGCGCGCGCCATGGGCATTACTGTGGAGACGGTGAAGTCGCGGGTATTTAGAGCGCGAACGCGATCGCGCCGCCGGCTGGAAATGCTGGCGCGGAGCCGTCCGATGGTGGCTTACACAGCGTAGATGGCGGGATGTGCTGCGGCTGTCGCGCACTGCGGAGCCGTGATGTCTGACAGTTTCCCACGGACAATATCAGCGTATGCATTTAGCCTGCCGCAGGGGTGCGCTCATCCATTGCCGCGCCTGGCCAACGATCCTGCCAAAAAAAAACGGAGCGAGCCGCTTCGGCCCGCTCCGCCTTCCTCGGCGCGTCAGTGCGAGGTGGTTGCTTTTTGATCCTTGATCTGCAGCTCGTTCACAACTTGCTTAACGTTGGGCACGCCCTTGGCGACTTGTTCCAACGCGGAGCGCTTGGCTTGTGAGCTGACATCACCTTTGAGAGTGACTACGCCGTTCTTCACGTCGTATTTGACGCCCTTATCCATTTTGCGTTTTACGAGGGCGGCGTCAAGATTCTTGTCTATGGCTTTGTCGAGGTCCGAGTCCACAGCCTTGGCGGCACTCTCATCGCCCGGAGGGCGCACTGCGATGGTGTTGGCTACCACTTGCCCGGCAGCGCCCGCTTTGGCGAGAGACTCTGCTTGCGCCTTGTCACTTTCGGCCGCAACCGTACCGGACAAAGTGACCACGCCCTTGTCGCGATCCTGACTGACGCTTACGTCTTTGTATCCGGCTTGGTCAAGTGATTTGCGAACGATATCGGTGACATCGGGCGACTTCGGCGGAGTGGTATCACATCCGACCAGTCCTCCCACCAACAGCACAGGAACCAGAGTCAACATTGTTCTAAGCGATTTCATATCTCTCCTTAAGTTGAACAACCAAATCGAGTCGCGCCGGATTCGAATGGGAAGTGGTCTGGGGGCCCGGCCTTGCGCGATACTGTGACGTGCAACGGCCTGAGGCTCAATAGGTATTTACCCTTAGAAAGATGGCGGAGTAAGGGTAAGCGGAAAACAGGGCGAGAAGCACTGGCGGCCGAAGGGTAGCTTCCAAGCAGGTCAAACTGCAAAGGCCCTCTCGGGCTACCGTGTGCAGTCACTCCCGTTGCGAGACATGGCCGCCAGCATTTCGATCAGCGGGCAGAATAGGGCGCGTTGCAAGGTGGATGCCATCCTACGAAAACTGTAGCGCGCCCGGTGATGGATGGCAGCTCATGGCGCCGAGCAATGTGCGTTCTACGGGTATGCGTGGATTGTATGATTCGAGAAACTGGGCGATGTTGAAAGCGCTTCCCTGCGACAAGGAGAATTCATGACGCGCCAATCCGCAGCAGAACCTAACTTTCCAGTGCCGGAGGAGCCGGTGCCGCAGCCGCCGCAGCCGGAGTTGCCGCCAAAAAAACCGGCCGAGCCGGAATTTCCTTCACCGGATCCGGAGCGCGCGCCAATTCCGGGACCTGGGCCGACAGAGCCGGGGTTACCTCAGCCCATCAGTTATCAAGCGTAGTAGTCGGAGTGTTTTAGTGGCGCTTCGGCATGATTTTCCAGCGCTCAACGTGGGAGTTTAGACCTTGGGGACGTCAATGCCGAGGGCGGTGGCCAAGGAAATCTGGTGATCTTGTTCTTCGATGAGAATTTCGCGGATCAATTCCGCCACGGCGAATTCTCCGAGCTGTTCGCACTGGCGCACGCGCTGGCGGTAGTTTTTGATGGTTTGATTTTCGTTATTTAAATCCGCGCGCAGCATTTCCTTGTTGTCATCGGTGGATTTTACGGGCTCGGCCTGGACCGTTGGGGTACCGCCGAGGTAGTCAACCTGTTTGGCGATGGTGATGGCGTGTTTCAGCTCTTCCTTGGCGTGTTTTTCCAATTCCTCCGCGATGTTCATGTACTCGGCGCCCTTTAAAACCTGCGAATAGACGACATAAGCGATGATGGCCTGGAATTCGCGTGCCAGATCGCCATTCAGCAAATCAACTAATTCTTCGCGGCTCACCGTTTCGGCGGATGCGGCTTTCTGGTTGTTGGGTTCCTGCTTTTGATTCGCGGCCATGGTGGTCTCCTGAGTGGCGAAGTTTGGGTAAAAAATTTGTTCGTCCCATTGTGTCTAGCGTAGCCAGAAAAGTCCACCGGTGGTGGACAGCGAAGGAAGCGGTTCTAATTACTGCGTACGGCTGCCACTTTGGCTTCGTGGGGGTCAACGGCGGGACTGACGTAGGTGCCCTCGCCGAGGACTACGTTGAGCGCGCGCACCAGTTCGTTTTCGGCGTCAGACTTCAAGACATAGCCGCGAGCGCCGGCGCGGAAAGCGCTGCGCACAAATTCGGATGAGGAATGCAAGGTCAGCAGCAAAACTTTTGTTTCCGGCAACACGTCATGCATGATGCGCGTGGCTTCCAAGCCGTTCAGTCCGGGCATGGAAACATCCATGATCACGACTTCGGGCCGGAGCTCACCGGCAAGTCGGATGGCATCCTGGCCGTTGTCGGCTTCGCCGCAAAGATCCCACTCCGGGTAGGTGCTCAGAATGCCCTGCACACCCCGGCGGATGACGGCGTGATCGTCGACGATCAATACACGGGGCATTTAGTCTCCAATGGACGTGAGCAACTGGCAGCCTGCGATGGGGGTGTGGTCGAGGTGAAACATTTGTGCGTTGCTGTCATTTTCTTGAACCATTCGATCAATCGCATAAGTCCGGTTACTACGCTTCTATGATTTGATTCCTTACCGCATAGCGCACCAGCTCAGAAACGGAATGCAGTTCCAACTTTCTCATGATATTGGCGCGATGGGTTTCGGCGGTTTTGACGCTGATGCCCAAAGATACGGCAACTTCCTTGCTGCTTTTGCCTTCCGCCAACAGCTGAACGATTTCACGTTCACGCGCGGTGAGCCTGTTGCGCACCAACGCCTCCGGATCGGGGGCAGCGTGAGGGCGCACAAAACCATCCAGAAGCATCTCTGCCGCGCGCGCGGTGAAAAACGGCCGGTGATTTCCCAGAGCTTCGACCGCAGAGACCAGATCGCGATCGGCGTCAGACTTCATTATGTAGGCGCGCACGCCAGCCTCGACAATTTCTCGGACGAGCTGGTCTGAGAAATGCAGCGTGAGAATTAGAATTTCAGCTTTGGGGACGCTTTTGCGAATTTTGCGAGCAGCTTCCAGACCGTTCAGGTCCGGCATGCTTATATCCATGACCACAACGTCAGGTTTAAGTTGTTCCGCGAGGGTTACCGCCTCGCGTCCGGTTTTAGCTTCGGCGCACACTTCCCAACCTGGACGGGACGTGAGCAGGGCCTTAAGTCCTCGCCGGATAATGTCGTGATCGTCGGCAACCAAAATGCGCAATGTACTATCCTCAGTTTTCTTGGGCGGACGCGCCCAGAGCAAAATTGTTCCGGTTAAAGATGATTGTCTGCATCCCCTTGAAAAGACATACCGTCTAAGCTGTATTCATGTGGCGTTTAAGGTTGAGAAAGAAGAAAACCCCGTCACGGGCTGGAATTCTGAGGAAATACAGAAATACGCGGATTGCAGAAGCAATGTTAAACCCTTCGAATGCGTGTGCGGAAAGCAAGGTTCATCACCCTCAAGGTGGTTATTGTGTGTGACCCTCGGACTTGTAATTCTCGTTCCGGTAATCCTGGTTCAGGGAGTATCTACGTCGTGCTGAGAAGGTCAAAACCTCTTGAGGTGGCTCCGTTTATCCTTTGTAACTTATAAGTGACGTGAAAAAGGAGAAGTAGATGCCAGCTCCGCCCAAGCTGAAGGCAGCGGGTCGCGATAACGGTAAAATTGACGAAGGTTCTCGACGCACGACGAGTTCCCCTCAAGATACAGAGTCGCTATCGGCGAAACTTTCGATGCTGGGGCCAGGCCTGGTTACCGGGGCGTCTGATGATGATCCGAGCGGGATCGCCACTTATTCGCAGGCTGGAGCGCAGTTTGGATTTGCGACCCTTTGGCTGACGCTGTTTTCCTATCCTTTCATGTGTGCCATTCAGGAGATCAGTGCGCGGATTGGGCGGGTTACAGGAGTCGGTATTGCCGCTAACATCCGCAAAGTGTTTCCTCGGCCAGTGGTTTACTGCGTGGTGGCCATGCTTTTGGTTTCCAGCATTTTCAATCTAGGCGCGGATTTAGGCGCCATGGGCGAATCTGCGCATTTGTTATTTGGCGGACCAGCGTGGATTTATTTACTGGTAATGGGGCTAGCGTCTATAGGATTGCAAATATTTGTGCCGTACACCCGGTACGTGAAGTATTTGAAATTTCTGGCAGTAGCGCTGCTGGCTTACGTAGTTACCGCGTTTCTGGTGCACATTGACTGGCGCGCGGCGGCGATGGCGACGCTTTTACCATCGATAAAGTCATTTCATGGCGACTACTTAACCACAGTAGTGGCGGTGCTGGGTACCACCATCAGTCCTTACCTATTTTTTTGGCAGGCTTCGCAGGAAGCGGAAGAGGTGCAAGTTCGGCCGGATGAGAAGCCACTGCGAAAAGAGCCTTCGCAAGCGCCTCAACAACTGCGGAGAATCAGAATTGACACGTACGCGGGCATGGCGGTGTCGAATGCCGTCGCATTCTTTATCATGCTGACAGCCGCGGCAACGCTGCACGCTCACGGTGACACCAAGATTGAAACTGCCGCGCAAGCGGCTACCGCGTTGGAACCGCTCGCGGGCCGTTTTGCGTACGCGTTGTTCTCGATAGGGATCATCGTTACGGGACTTCTGGCGGTGCCGGTGCTGGCGGGCGCGGCTGCTTACGCGGTAGGGGAGGCTATGCGCTGGCGTGTTGGCCTGGAAAACAAACCTGCGCGAGCGGCGAAGTTTTATGTGGCGCTGGGCGTGGCTACGCTGGTGGGGCTGCTTCTAAACTTTGTGCACTTCGATCCTATAAAATCGTTATTCATTGCGGCGGTGATCAATGGCGTGCTGGCTGCGCCGGTGATGGCGCTGATGATGCTCTTGGCGCGCAGTCGCAAAATTATGGGACAGTTCCGACTTCCCATGTATCTGCAGGTGCTGGGATGGGCGGGCACCATCGCTATGTTTGCAGCTTCGGTAGCATTTCTGATTAACAGCGTGACATAACAATCGCGGCGAAAAAAACGCCGCTGGCCTGGAGGTCAGCGGCGTTGCTATGCCTAGAAGCAGTTGGCGGTTAGGACTTAACGGTGAGTTCGTTTTTGACCTTGTCAGCGCCGGCGATGTCGTTTGCCTTTGCGCCGACAGCGGTCTTTTCGTCATCGCTCTTCACTGGCCCTTTTAAGGTGACCATGCCATCGCGGACGATGACCTTCACATTGTGCGCGTAGGTGGAGAGTGAAGAATCGCCGGCGATAGACCTGCGAATTTTCTTCGCGAGAACGCGATCCGCAGCAGTTTCCTTTTGGTTATCCGCGGTCATAGCGCCTTTTTTGTTATCACCTTTATTGTTAGCGGTGTTGTCCGGCTTGGTCTGGGAATCGGTTTGCTGCGCCCCGGCGGGTGTTGCGCCGACGGAGAGCGCGGCGATCGCAAGGCCCAGTGTAGCTACTCTGAACAGCTCATATCTTTTTGTCATTTTATCCTCAGTAGTATGTTGGCGAAGTTCTGCCAGCGGCGCACTTTAACGCTTGCGGCAGCCGACCTCCATACAGAAAGCTCTGTAACTTGCAGTGAGCTGTCGGGTAGACGGCGAGGGGTAAGTAGTGTCGGGTAAGTCCCGCAGGGAAATGCGGTGAATCGCGTATTCGCTGGGGACTGGGATTGCAGCAGGATGTGCGTGCCGTAAAAATTTCGCAGAAAGCAATGCAAGTAATCAATCGAGGAGGAATCATGGCTAAGAACAAATCGGTATTCGGCATTTACTCCAGCCGCAGCGGCGTGGAGAACGCGGTGGTGGCTTTGAAGGATGCAGGCTTCCAGCACTCCGACGTGTCTGTGCTGTTGCCGGAAAATCTGGGAAGCAAAGAGATTGCCACGGAGAAGAATACCAAAGCACCCGAAGGCGCGACGACGGGCGCAGGCTCCGGCGCGGTGATCGGCGGCACACTCGGATGGCTAGTAGGCATCGGCGCGTTGGCGATTCCGGGCCTCGGGCCTTTCATTGCGGCTGGACCGATCATGGCGGCGCTCGCGGGTATGGGCGTCGGCGGAGCGGTTGGAGGAGTGACGGGTGCTTTGGTCGGCATGGGCATTCCGGAATTTGAAGCCAAGCGTTACGAGGGACGTTTGCAGAAGGGCGGAATTTTGGTTTCCGTTCACTGCGACACCTCGGAAGAGATCAAGCGCGGCAAGGAAATTCTCGAGCGCACCGGCGCGGAAGACGTTTCCTCCGCGGGAGAAGCTTCGGCAGACGTGAAAGATACAACGACGCGAACTGCAGGCAGCTACTAAGCAGCTAGACTGAGCTGCATCCCCTTCGCTTTACGGCGAGGGTTTTCAATCCTGGCGGCCACAATAATGTGGCTGCCAGGATTTTTTTGATTTACAACAGACTAGGTGACGGGAGCGCATTCGGCGGCTTTGACGCGCTGCTCCAGGAATTTGCGCTCCATAGGATTGCGGGCTAGAAGCAGAGCGGCACGAAATTGCACGCACGCTTCAGGGCTGTTTCCGTTGCGGAGTTCCAATTCAGCGCGGGCCGCAAAATAGAAGGGGTATGCTGAAAGGCGCTCCAGTTCAGCTATGGCGCCGAGTTCCTCCAAGCCACGCTGCGGACCTTCCAGTTGTGCTATAGCGATGGCGCGATTGAGCGCGACAACCGGGGACGGACGGATTTTTACCAGCAGGTCGTAGAGCGAAACAATATTTTTCCAGTCGGTGTTTTGGACGTCGGCAGCGCACGAATGGAAGGAAGCGATGGCAGCTTCCAGGTGATACTCGGTAAGCTCCGAGCCAGTCGCCGAGAGATCGAGGAGACGTTGCCCTTCTTTGACGAGGCCGGCGTCCCAAATCGAGCGGTCCTGATCGAAAAGTGAAATCAGATTCCCAGCAGTGTCCATCCTAGAGGGTACCCGCGCCAGATTGAAGCACATGAGCGCGCATAGCGCGTGGGTTGCGGGCGTAGCAGCGAGAGAGTGCTCGCGCATCATTGTGGCGAGGCGTAAAGCCTCATGGCAAAGGTCCGCGCGAACCGACGACACTGGGGATGCGCCGTGATAGCCCTCGTTAAATAGCAGGTACAAGGCGCGTTGCACCGCCGGCAAGCGCGCGGAGAAGTCCGCTGCATCCGTGACATCGAAGAATTTTTTGGAAGCCGCCAACACTTTTTTAGCGCGTGAAATTCTTTTCTCTATGGCGTGAGTTCCGCTGACGAACGCGGCGGCGATTTCGGCGACGCTGAATCCGCACAGGATGTTCAGTACCAGCGCCACCTGGGCCTCTTCCGGAAGGCGCGGATGACAGCACGAAAACATCATGCGCAGTTGATCGTCTTTGAGGGATTGGTATTCGAACTGTTCCTGAACGATGGGCGCCAGGGTCCATTCGGTGTGCAGCAGGCGGCCCAACTCCGGCGCGAAAGTAAGAGCGGTCCGCTCCCGGCGCAGGACATCAAGGGCGCGATTTTTCGCGGTGGCCATCAGCCATGCAGATGGGTTTTCCGGTACGCCGCGCAACTTCCAAACTTCCAGCGCGCGGCAGAAGGCGTCCTGGACGACGTCTTCCGCGAGCGCGACGTTGTGCATCCCGAAGATACGTGTGAGGGTGGCGACGATGCGCCCGGATTCACGCCGAAACAGGTGCTCGTCCAGAGGCGTGATTCCAGGAGCTTCCATTTACATGTCCATTTTCATGATGGGGCGGACTTCCACAAAGCCGCCCGATTCAAAAATGGGACAGCCCAGCGAAAGTTCCACGGCTTGCGCAATGTCGCGCGCTTCCACGAGCGTATAACCGCTCACAATGTCTTTGGATTCGGCATACGGGCCGTCGGTAACGGTTTTCTGCTTGCCTTTGACGGTTTTCCCCGTGGACTCGAGCGGATTGCCGGGATCTTTCAGGTGGCCCTTTTCACCGAGCGCTTTCATCCACTCCATCCATTTTTGCATGACCGCTTGCATCTGTTCCGGCGAAGGCGCGGCCTTCGACTGTGACGGGACTTCGTTGCGATATACGTACAGGAAATCACTCATGATGATTCCTCCTTGGTTTTGTTACTTCTAACTCTAAGACGTTTGAAGTAGTGCGTGGCGGACATTTTATTGGGGGTTGGGTCGTTTTTTACTTCAAAAAAAGAACCCCACGCGCCAGCTGCACGTGGGGCTTTAGATATTGAAGAAACTCAGCTAAACGCGGGATTAGAAGTCAAACCTCAGCGACACCTGCAATTGGCGCGGGCTACCGGCGGCAGAGTTGATGACTCCGAAGGCCTGCGGATTGGTGAGGATGTTGTTGGAGTTGGTCAAGGACGTGGGGTCGCCCGGGACAGCGAAATTCGTGTGGTTGAACACGTTGAAGGCTTCCCAACGGAATTGCAGCTTCTGGTGTTCGGACCAGGGCATGGTGAAGTTTTTGTAAACGGCCACATCCAGGTTGGTAAATGAGGGGCCGTGTATGGGGTTGCGGGTGCCGGTGTCTCCACCGAAGGGAAAGCTGAAAGCGCCGAGGGCCGAATCCTGATTGGCGAAGAACTGAATGGCACCAGTGGTGGGATCGGTGTGGATGCCCTGGCGCACCGCGCTGCGGTCGCCATTGAACACCGCGGGAGCGTCCTGGGTAAAGTTTATCGGGAAGGTTCCGGTGTGGGTGGTGAAGGGAAAACCGGTGCGATAGCGAAGAATGCCTGAGGTCGCCCAACCGCCCAGGATGGTGTTCACGACGCCGTTGGCATTGCGGAGAAAATGTTGCCCGCGCCCGAATGGAAAATCGTAAACATAGTTGGCGCTGATGATGTGGCGAGCGTCGAACAGCGAATCGGCGCGGCAAGTTCGCAAGTTGGTTAGGTCGCAAATCAGTCCCTGGCCATTGAAGCTGAACTGATTGGTGTTATTGGTAATGTTCGACTGATTGTCGGTGGAATGCGAATAGGAATAATCGAGGTCGAGTTGCAGATTATTGGAATAGCGTTTGCGGAGGCTAGCCAGCAGCGCGTTGTAAGACGACGAGGAATAGTTGCCGATGTAACCGTTGGCTCCGGTCTGGGCGTATAGCGCGACATTGGGATTCAGGAGTCCGAACTCGTCCAGCACCAGAATGGTGCTCGAAAGATCTCCGACGCCGACGAAATTGCTGAGGCCCTGACCCACAAATTCCGTGCAAGTGGTAAACGGCAATCCGAAGGCAGCGTTTATCTGCGGACACGTGGCACCTGTGGCGGCTTGCAGCTGATTTTCGAACCATGGTTGCGGGGTGATGGGGGAACCGCTTTGAACCTGAGATTGCAGCTGGCCAAAGGCGTTTTTCAAGAACTGATTCGAGGCCGCATCTTTGAAGTTCAGGGTTTGCGCCGCGTCGCCAACGGCGACTAATTTGCGGCCAAGACGTCCGAAGTAATTCACTTCCACTATGAAGTTGCCGGGAAGTTCGCGTTGGACACCAAGTGAATAGGTGTAGGAATAAGGGGTTTTGAAATTTTTGTCGAACTGTAAAAAGTTAGGAAACCCGCCGTTAGCCAAGCCCACCGGCGCGCCG
>JBBRPU010000041.1:0-16875 GCA_038227545.1 Candidatus Acidiferrales bacterium | reverse complement strand
CGATGCACCCGACGGACTGCGGAAAAGTATTTCCGCTCACGAAGAAGCAATTTCGGGCGACAGAACCGGTTACTCCGATGAACAAAAAAAACAACAAAACCAAAACGAAAGGAACGACATGAAAACAATGACGAAGAAAAACCTCCTGGGCGCGGGCTTGGCAATCGTGATCACCATGGCCGCTTGGCTGCCGGGAACTGTCCGCGCCGCGGATGAGACAAAGCCGATGAAACCGATGAAAGGTGGCGAGCACATGCTCATGCTCAAAGAAGTCAAAACGAAGGAGGACGTGGATGCGCTCAAAACCGACGACAGCCTCGCGATGGTCTGCGCCAAGTGCAAGACCGTGTGGGTCTCCCGCGTGAAGCAAGGCGTGAAGGGCGGACAGCTTCTGATGGAGGGCGGACAACCCAAGGAGTTGATCGGAACCCACCCGTGCGCCGGTTGCAATTCCACAATGACCGTGGTCGGTGTTCAGAAGGGCGCTCACACTGAACTAAAGCATTCCTGCGGGGCTTGCGGTGACGACTCCGCTTTTTGCTGCGCGACCAAACCGGGAAGCGGAGCCACCAAGGGAATGGAGAAGGAGAAAAAGTAGCCGTCCGATTCAGGGGAGCGAAATCGGGAAAGCGAACGAATGATGAAAAGCACAATCAACCGGACACGCCTGGCTGCGGGGATAGCGGCATTCGGTGGGCACCTCAGTAAAATCAGCGTCAGCTTTGGACTCGCGGTCGCCCTTGCGCTCGCGAGCGGCTGCGCGACAAACAGCAGCACCGGCGACCAGATGAAGCCGATGAAGGGCGGCGAACATCAGATGATGTTGCCCAAATGAGTCAATACCAGGTCTGACTGATCTATGAGCGCCAAAAATAAAAGTAAACAATCCGACACCTGCGGCGGTTCGCAGTGCGTGTGCCTGAAGCTGACGCGACCCGACGCGCAGGAAGTCAGCATTGCGGGTTCCTTCAACGACTGGCATCCGAGGGCTACGCCGATGATTCGGTTGAACGAAGGCAAGTGGGCGAAGGAACTCGCGCTTCCGCCCGGGAGTTACGAATACCGGTTCGTGGTGGACGGGGAGTGGGTGGACGACCCGGCGGCGACGGAGCTTATCCCGAATGTGTTCGGCACGGCGAACGCGGTGCTGATGGTTGCGGCTCCCAAGCCCGTCATCGCTCCGGCGAGTTCGGCCAGTGATTCGCTCTCCACACACCCAAAGACGGGGAAGCCGAAACCATCGACGCATCGCGAAGCGTGCTGCGCGTAGGTCAGCACGGAAAACGACAATGAAATCAAACAATGGCGGCGAACTTAATCGCCGCCGCAACTGAAAAGGCAAAATATGAAAATGACAAATCGAATCTTTCTTGTAGTGGCAGCCGCTGCCGCATTCACACTGAATGCGGACGCGGGAAGCTCTGCAGCCGTTTGCTGTGCCTCCGTTCCCACGAACCATGGTTTGGCGGCCAGTCCTCGCTATCTTGAGGAGCATCCCGAACTGCTCCGCGTTCCGCAGTCCGTCCAGGAATCTGAGGCCAAAGCGGCGCGAGTCAGAAAGGAACTGGCCCAACTGACGGAGAACCGCGCGCTCGCGACCAGCCCACGGTTTGTGGAGGAGCATCCCGAATTATTGCGCGTTTCGCCTTCTGCGGAAGAGGCTCAAGCCAGCGCCGCCCGAATCCAGAAGCAACTGGCCAAGCTGATGGAAAACCGGGCATGGGCCGGGAGCCCGCGCGCGCGGGAAGAGTTTCCGGCGCTCACGCGGGAAGCGGCATCCGACACGGCCATGGGTGCGGCTCCCAAACTGATCGAGTGCGGAAAGCAATCCGGCAAATAATGCATGGCGGTTGCACGGAAGCCGCGCTTGATTCCGAGGGCAAGGGCTGCGACCCAGCAGAAGCCTGCAAATCGGCCAAAACCAGAGTTAGTTCACATCAACCAGGAAAGAAACAAAACAATGAAAGAAACGAAATCAATGACCAAAGACCCGATCTGCGGGATGACCGTGGACGAAGCCACCGCGCTCCACGCCGAACGCGATGGAAAGACGTTCTACTTTTGCGACGACCACTGCCGCCAAAAGTTTCTGTCCGCGCCTGCCGGTGCCAAGCCTGAGGGCAAGACCGGAGGCTGCTGTGGATAATGTCCACGCGCACGCGCTCAGCAACCGTAACGAGAAATGAATTTGCGAACGCGTCGCTAAAGCAACTAAACAAAAACGAAAGACACAGTTATGCAATTACAAAAACACAATCAGACAAACCTAATCATCCGTTCAGGCCTCGCCTTGGCCTTCGCCCTGGCCGTCTGCTCTCCCGTTCTAGCGCAATCCGACAAGCCGACAGAAGGGAAGGAGTTGATGAAAAGCGAAATGATGGAGGGTTGCAAGGAAATGAAAGCGCAGAAACTGAAAATGAAGGAAGACATGAAGGCTCAGAACACCGAACTCACCGAGCATGTCGCCAAGATGAACAGCGCGCCGGAGGACAAAAAGATAGACATCATGGCTGCCGTCGTCACCCACATGGTGGAGCAGCGGATCGCCATAGATGCGCGAAAGGCAAAGATGGAGGAGGAAATGATGAAGCACATGATGCAGCACATGCAGATGGGCAAGGAATCCATGGCGAAGTGCCCGATGATGAAGGACATGGACGACAAATCGGGGGATGCCCACAAAGAACATCAAATAGAAGAGAAATGATCGCTGAGAGCTGCAACGCGCTCCGCAGCGCAATCTCCACGCCAACCAGGCTGAGAAACGCCGGAGACTGCATATCCGGCGCACATTCCAGCTTGCCTTGGCGGCGGGTGGCGTCCTGTAGCGGGCTGGTCGCGGTGCAACCAAAGGCTATCTATGAATCATACTAACGGATGGATGGGTGGAGGGATATGGCTTTGGACGGTGATCGGAGTAGCTGTCGTGGTTCTGCTGGTCGTCGTAATCAGCAAGCTGGCCAAAAAATGATCGCGTGTTCACGACCCGCCGGTGAAGTGATCTAGTAGCTATATAAACCGGCACGGTGGATGCGACGATGGAAATTGAACGTGAACAACCAGAAATGCTGCAAAGCGAGAAAGGATAATTATTATGTTACGACTAGCCAAAACATTCAAAAGTTTCAAACTCCGGGCGCGCGATGGCGACATCGGCAAAGCCATGGAGTTCTATTTCGATGATCATCATTGGACCGTGCGCTACCTGGTCGCCGACACCGGGGATTGGTTAAACGACCGTCGAGTTCTCATTTCACCTTACGCTCTGGAACCCGCGAATGAGGCGGAGCAAGTCATTCCGGTGGACCTGACGAAAAAGCGGATTGAGGAAAGCCCCCCGCTGGATAGTGACCAATCGGTCTCCCGCCATTACGAGATGCAGTACTACAGTTACTATGATTGGCCGATGTATTGGGGCGGCCCATTCATTTGGGGGCAAATCGCTTATCCTACCCGCCAGCCCAAGGAATGGTCTGAGCCTGGTCACGATCACTCCGGTCGTGAGGAAGGCGGCGACCCGCATTTGCGCAGTACTGAGGCCGTGAGCGGCTATCAAATTCAGGCGCTGGATGGAGAGATCGGCCACGTCGCGGATTTTATCATCGACGACGAAGCCTGGGCGATTCGGTATCTGGTCATCGATACGAAAAACTGGTGGCCCGGAAAAAACGTATTGATTTCCCCGCGATGGATTGAACGAGTCAGTTGGGAGGAGTCGAAGGTTTTCGTCAACCTGTCGCGCGACATCATTAAACGTTCGCCGGAATACACTCCGGAATCTCTCAGCCGAGAGTACGAAACCGAACTGCACCGGCATTACAGTCGGCAAGGGTATTGGGCTGATGAACCAGCAGTCAAACAGCACTGAAACTAAAAAAAAGCAAAAGTTGAAAAGACAAATATGAAGAACCGCAAAAACAAACACAAAGAACACTCACACGACGAATGCAACCCTGATCCACAAGAAATCGAGCACCGCGCTTATCAACTCTATCTGGAGCGAGGCGGCGACTCGGGCCATGACTTTGAGGATTGGCTGCAAGCGGAACGCGAATTGAAGGAGGTAGGGCAAGTCGCAATGAGTCACTGAATTAAAAAACCGCGTGGCAGTCAGGCAAAGTTTAATCACATTTTATGAACACATCACTGATCGTCCTCATTGTGCTGGCCGCGCTGGCATTGGTTGCCGCGATGTCCGTGGCCGGCATCTACAACAAACTCGTTGGTCTGCGCAACCGTTTCAAAAACGCCTATGCGCAAATTGACGTGCAGCTCAATCGGCGCTACGACCTGATTCCCAATCTGGTCGAAACCGCGAAGGGTTACCTCAAACACGAACGCGGCACGCTCGAAGCCGTCATCACCGCGCGCAATGCCGCCGCGTCCGCCAACACAGGCGCCGCCGCCAATCCCGGCGATCCCGCCGCGATGAAGAAAATCGCCAGCGCCGAAGGCACGCTCACGGGCACGCTCGGCCGCCTGTTCGCCCTCTCCGAGGCTTATCCCGACCTCAAAGCGAACACAACCATGCTGAGCCTGATGGAGGAGCTGACCTCAACGGAAAACAAGATTTCCTTTTCCCGGCAGGCGTATAACGACTCGGTGATGGCATACAACACGCAGCGGGAGGTTTTCCCCAGCAGTGTCATCGCCGGCACTTTCCACTTCACCGCCGCCGAGCTATTTGCCATCGCGAAGCCGGAACAACGTGAGGCACCGAAGGTGTCGTTCGCTTGAAGAGGGTTTAGCTCATGGATTTTTTCGAACATCAGGACAAAGCCAGGAAGAACACGAAGGTGCTGGTGGTTTACTTCGTGATCGCCGTCGCGTGCATTATCGCGTCGGTCTACATGGCCAGTCTGCTGATTTTCTACGGCGCCCACGCCAAACAGCAGCCCGGCGCGCCGCCACCCGAACTCGCTCTGTGGGATCCCAGGCTTTTCCTTTACGTCGTGTTGGGCACGCTTGGCGTTGTTATCATTGGCAGCCTCTACAAGACTGCCGCCCTGGCGAGGGGCGGCAGTGCCGTCGCCGAATCGCTTGGCGGACGGCTCGTTAATCCCAACACAACCCATCCCGAAGAGCGCAAACTGCGCAACGTGGTCGAGGAAATGGCCATCGCCGCCGGCGTGCCCGTCCCAAAGATTTATGTGCTCGACGACGAAAAAGGCATTAACGCATTTGCGGCCGGCCACACGCCGGGCGACGCCGCCATTGGTGTTACGCGCGGTTGCGTGACCTTGCTCAGCCGGGATGAATTGCAGGGTGTCATCGGCCACGAGTTCAGTCACATCCTTAATGGTGACATGAGCCTGAATCTGCGCATCATGGGAGTCATCTTTGGCATCCTGTGCCTCGCGGTCATTGGGCGGATACTGATCTACTCGCGCGGCCGCAGCAGCCGGGATCGGAATCCGCTGATGCTCCTGGGACTGGCCCTGATCGTCATCGGCGCAATCGGCGTCTTCTTTGGCCGACTCATCCAGTCCGCGCTCAGCCGACAACGGGAATTCCTGGCCGATGCCTCCTCGGTTCAATTCACCCGCAATCCGGCGGGGCTCTCCGGGGCGTTACAAAAGATCGGCGGCGCCGGCTCGAAGCTCGAATCCGCTCACGCTGGGGAAGCCAGCCACATGTTTTTCGGTAACGGCCTGGGCAAACCCTTCCTCGGAATGATGGCAACCCATCCGCCGCTCGCCGAGCGCATCCACGCAATCGATCCCGGTTGGGACGGGCAATTCAAAACCGCCAACATCGCGGCGGTTGCGGCTGAATCGGCGCGCGAGGCGGCGAAACCAGCGTCATCACGATCTCCGTTTCCGCCGATTCCCGGGATGCCCGGCGCTGCCGGGTTTGCCACCAACGCCGTCCTGATGGCAGCCGTGCTGCCCAATCTGGGCAGGCCAACACCGCTGCACCTGCGCTACGCCGAGGAGTTGCGGAATTCATTCTCAGAAAAGATCCAGGCCGCCGCTCGCGAACCGCTCGACGCGACCGCGCTCATCTGCGCGATGCTCCTCAGCCCGGACGAAACCTTGCGCGCGAAGCAACTCACGGAACTGGCCAGGCGGGTCGCGGCGGGGATGGGTGACAAAATCGCCGCTCTTTGGCCTGAAGTCGCGCCCCTCGCTGCTCGCGCCCGGCTACCGCTCGTGAACCTCGCCTTACCGGCTCTGCGTCACCTGCGGCCCGACGAGTTCGAGCAATTCAGCCAGGCGCTGCAATGGCTCATCGAGAGCGACGGGCAGATTGAAATCTTTGAATTCGTCCTTCAGAAAATCGTCCACCGCCATCTCGCGTCGCAATCGGGTGAAATCCGCCCGGCCTCCATACAGTATCACACGCTCAAACCGCTCGTGTCGGATTGCAGCGTCGTGCTCTCGGCGCTGGCGACCGTCAGCAGCAGCAACTCTGGCGAAATTCAAAAGGCTTTCCAGGCGGGCGCACCCTATTTGGGGACGAAGGCCGACGAGCTGCAACTCCTGCCGCGGGAAAAGTCCGGGCTGGAACAACTGGATACCGCACTTGACCGCCTCGCGCTGGCCGCGCCGCAAATCAAAAAGAATTTGCTCGAAGCCTGCGTGCAGGTCGTAGGCGCGGACGGCTTGATCCAGGAACGCGAAGCCGAATTGCTCCGCGCCATCGCCGACACGCTAGATTTTCCGATCCCGCCGTTTGTGGAGATTCCGGAAAGCCCAATCCAAACGCCACAACCAATAAAATGAGTACGTGCCTTTCGCTGTTACCCACTCTTCCTCGAAAGGAGCAGCCCCATGCATGACAAGCGCGCGATTGTCTTTCATGCGTGCTCCGTCACCGGAATCGCCTTTGTGCTCAACTACCTTTGGGAAAACATGCAGTGTCCATGGTTCTTCATACATCGGGGCGGGAATACCGGACAGATCGCGATGGTCTTCGCCACGCTCGGCGACGTCGCGATGACGTGGGTGGCGCAGGGCTTGGTCGCGGCCGCGTCGAAACGCTGGCTGTGGCTGCTGGGACCCTGGCACTTGCGGCAGTGGGCCAGGTTGCTTGGCGCGGCCCTGGGGCTGAGCATCCTCGTCGAGAGTTGGGCGCTGGCAACCTCGCACTGGGCCTACACTGCCATAAATCCCCGTGTGCCTGGCACGCCGATTTCGGTCCTGCCGGTGGCGCAACTGCTTCTCTTGTTTCCTTTAACGTTCGGGCTGTCACGCAAGCTCATCCGATTGGCTTCGAATCCAAGTGCAATCACCGGAACAAAACGAACGTCACCATGGAAAGAAATTAAAGCGTATAGGCAAGAGCCTCAACGCTGCACCATAAGCGCAAACCCAAAGTTCCCGGGTCAGGAGTGATTTTCATGAAACATAGCGACTATCCGGCGGGCAAATCGGACGCGACCAGAAGCAAGCGTTTCATAAGAAGCGCGGCGCTTGTTGCCGGCTTGGCCCTCGTGTTTGTCGGCTGCGCCTCGCCGCCGGAACGGACCGCGCTAGCTGAGTCGAAGGCCCGTGCGACCGCGCCGCAGAAAGTCGCCGAGCACACCGACGCGCGCCAAAAGTTGCCGGTGCTCGACGAGAATTCCGCACTCAGTAACTATCTGGCCTACGCCGCGCTCAAAAACCCTCAACTGGAGGCGGCGTTCAACCGCTGGAAAGCCGCGCTGGAAATGGTGTCGCAGGCGCGCACGCTGCCAGACCCGCACTTCAACTACGGCTACTTTATTCAGGAGGTCGAAACGCGCGTCGGACCGCAGGAGCAACGCGTGGGCCTCAGCCAAATGTTCCCGTGGTTCGGCAAATTGAAACTGCGGGGCGAGGTCGCGTTGGAAGGGGCGAACGCCGCGCAGCAACAATACGAGGCCGCCAAACTGAAGTTGTTCGACGAGGTCAAACAGGCTTACTACGAACTTTACTACGTGGGCCGCGCGATTGGGATCGCTCGTGAGAATGTCGAGTTGCTGAAGTATTTCGAGGAAGTGGCGCGCTCCAAATACGAGGCGGGCCAGGCCCAACACGCCGACGTGATCAAGGCCCAGGTGGAGCTGGACCGGTTGCGCGACCGGTTGCGCACATTGCAGGACGTGAAGAATCCCGCGCTCGCCCGGCTCAACGCCGCGCTGAATCGTCCGGCAGCAACTCCACTGCCCTGGCCCACAAATTTCCCGCCAGCCCAAATCGCCATGAATACCCCCGCGCTGGTCCAAAAGCTTATCGAGTCCAACCCGGAGTTAAAGAGGCTTGATTTCCTGGCCGAGAAGGAAAAGGCCAGCATCGCGCTGGCGAAAAAAGAGTTCTACCCGGACGTGACGCTGGGAGTGGATTACGTCCAAACCGGACCGGCCCGGATGGCGGGTGTCGCCAACAGCGGCAAAGACCCTGTGATGGCAGGATTCTCGATCAACATTCCGCTCTGGTGGGGAAAGTATCGCGCCGGCGTGCGCGAAGCTGAGAGCCGTTATGCCGCCACGCGGCTGGAGCGCCAGGACCGAGCCAATTTGCTGACCACCGACCTGGAGTTGGCGTTGTTCAAATTCCAGGATGCCCAACGTAAAATCTCGCTTTACCGGGATGCCCTGATTCCCAAGGCAGACGAAAACGTAAAGGTGATTCAGCGTTCGTTTGAGGTCGGAAAATCCGATTTTCTCTCGCTCATTGATGCCGAACGCGTCTTGCTCGAATTCCAACTGACCTACGAACGGGCGGTCGCGGATCGGGAGCAAGGACTCTCCACCGTGGAAAAATTGGTTGGCGGAGAAACGTCACGGTTCTCCGCCGAGAAAGAAATGAAACCATGAAGCTGCCTCGCACCAACCTAAACCTGAAAGCCATGGTCGCAGTTTTGGCCGTGACCACGCTGGCGCTTGCCGCCGTGAGTTGCCGGAAGAAATCGGACGCCGCTGCCCAAGCCGATCACACAGGCACGAACATGCAATCGTCCGCGCTGCAGGCCAATCACAGCAGCATGACGGGAATGGACCAGTCCATGCCCGGCATGAAGATGCCGATGTCCGCCGCCCCCAACGCACCAGCCGCCGGTGACACAAACATGGACAATATGCCGATGCCCGGTGGCGAACACACCGGCCACGCAGCGTCCACCAACGAGGTTGTTCCTGGCCGCGGCCCGGTGGATCTGGACCAGGCGCAACGCCAGTTCATCAACATCCGCACGCGTCCCGCGACTCGCACCAACGCGGTGCTGGCGATTCGAACCGTCGGCATCGTAACCTACGACGAGACGAAGCTTGTAAACGTCAACGCCCGCATCATGGGCTGGGCGGAGAAACTCTACGTGAACACGCCGGGCCAGTTCGTCGAGAAGGGCGGGCCTTTGCTGGACATCTACAGCCCGGAATTGTATTCGGCCCAATACGAATACCTGCTCGCCTACCGGCACTGCGAGCGGCTGAACCACATTCCGTCGAAAGACGCAGCCCAAACCAACAACATCGCAAGCCAGGAGAGCATGACCGAAGCGGGGACGCTGGCGGCATCGGCCCGCAAGCGGCTCAGGCTTTGGGAAATTACCGACGACCAAATCCGCGCGTTGGAGACGTCCGGCAAACCGACCGACACACTTCAACTCCGTGCGCCCGTCAGTGGTTACGTGATTCAAAAGAACATTGAGCCGGCACAGATGGTGCGGCCCGGCATGACCCTCTACCGCGTCGCGGACCTCACCACCGTGTGGATCAACGCCGACATTTACGAATACGAACTTCCTCTGGTGAGAGTCGGACAGAAGGCAATCGTGACCGGGGGCGCAAATCCCGGCCGCGTCTTCGAGGCCAAGGTGGATTTCATTTACGCGTATTCCGAAAACAAGACCCGCACCACCACCGCCCGGCTGGTTATGGACAATCACGAGGAACTCTTCAAACCAGACACCTATGTCAACGTGGAGATCAAGGTGGATCAAGGCGAACCCTTGATGGCGCCGGCGACGGCTGTGTTTGACACCGGCACGCGGCAGTATGTTTTTGTCGAGGCGGCCGAGGGCCATTTTATTCCCAGGCGCATTCAGATCGGTGCGAAAGTCGGCAATCAATTCATCGTGAATGAAGGCCTGGCAGAGGGCGAGAAGGTCGTGGTGGATGGCAACTTCCTTTTGGACAGCGAGAGCCAGCTTCGCGCCGCCGGTTCGGGCGGAGGCCATCAGCATTGAGCCACATGGACTCGGAAAACACAAAGCATCCCGACCCAGTGGCTGGCAAATCAGAGCCAGGGAACTCCGTTTCGGTCAAGCCTGCCGGCTTGCCTCGCGAAGAAACGATTGTCGAACGCATCATCGGCTGGTGTTCGCATAACCAATTCCTGGTGGTGGTGGCCGTCTTGTTTCTCATCGTTGCGGGCGTCATCGCAGTCAAGCGCGTACGCCTGGATGCCATTCCCGATTTGTCCGACGTGCAAGTGATCGTGTTCACCGAATGGCCGGGCCGCGATCCGCAGTTGGTCGAGGATCAAATTACTTATCCCATTGTCAGCGTGCTGGCGGCCGCGCCTCACGTCAAATATGTGCGGGGTCAGACCTTCTTCGGATTGTCGTTCGTGAACGTCATCTTTGAGGACGGCACGGACATGTATTGGGCGCGTTCGCGCGTGCTCGAATATCTGAATCAGGTCAGGGGCGAACTGCCGGCGGGGATCCGTCCCACGTTGGGGCCGGACGCCACGGGCGTCGGCTGGGTCTATGAATACGCGCTGGTGGATGAGACCGGCCAGAACAGTCTGGCCGATTTGCGCACCCTTCAGGACTGGACGCTTCGCTACTACCTGCAAAACACGCCCGGCGTTGCGGAAGTGGCCAGCATCGGCGGGTTCGTTCGCGAATATCAAGTGGACGTGGACCCGAACAAGCTCCTCGCCTACCACATCCCGCTGCCCAAACTGGTCGCCGCCATTCGCGACTCCAACAACGACGTGGGCGGGCGCGTGCTCGAATTCGGCGAAACCGAATACATGGTCAAAGGTGTCGGCTACATCAAAAAGCTGGAGGACATTGAGAAGGTCGTCATCAGCGTGGACACCAACGGCACGCCGATCACCGTCAAACAGGTCGCCAACGTTCACTTCGGCCCCGACATGCGGCGCGGCGTGCTTGACCTCGACGGCAAGGGTGAGGCCGTGGGGGGCATAGTGGTGATGCGCTATGGCGAAGACGCGCTCAAGACCATCCAGGCCGTCAAGGCGAAGCTCGAAGCTTTCAAGCCATCGTTGCCGCCGGGCGTGAAAATTGTCACCGGCTACGACCGCTCTAACTTGATCCTTGGCTCCATTAAGAATCTTCGGGGCAAACTAATTGAGGAAAGCATCATCGTTGGTCTCGTTTGCATCTTGTTTCTCTTCCATCTGCGCAGCGCGCTGGTGGCGATTCTCGTTCTGCCCATCGCCATCCTGCTTTCATTCATCGCCATGGTGTCGCTCGGCGTCTCGTCCAACATCATGTCGCTGGGCGGCATCGCCATCGCCATCGGCGCGATGGTGGATGCGGCGGTGGTGATGATTGAAAACGCGCACAAGTGGCTTGAACGGTGGAACCATGCCCGCGCCAAACGCGACCAGGAAGGCGATGCGTCCCTCACGCCAGTCGAACGGGAGACCGCCCACATGACCCGGCTGGACGTGGTGGTCTCGGCCGCCAAGCAGGTCGGCAAGCCGCTGTTCTTCTCGCTGCTCATCATCACCGTGTCATTCGTGCCGGTATTCGCGTTGGAGGCACAGTCGGGGCGTCTGTTCAAGCCGCTGGCCTACACGAAGACGTTCTCGATGTTCTTCGCTTCGCTGCTGTCCGTGTCCATCGTACCCATCCTGATGGTGTGGTTCATCCGGGGTAAAATTACCGCGGAAAACCGGAATCCCATCAGCCGCTTTCTGACGTGGGCTTATCGGCCATTCGTGACCTTCGCGCTGCATTTCAAGTGGCTGACGCTCCTGCTGGCGCTGGTCGTTCTAGGCATCACCTGGATTCCGTTGCAGCGAATCGGCTCCGAATTCATGCCACCGCTCAACGAAGGCACGCTGTTGTTCATGCCCACGAGTGTCCCCGGCATTTCCATCACCGCAGCCAAAGCCATGCTGCAGCGGCAGGATGAATTGATCGCCAGCTACCCGGAGGTCGAGCATGTCTATGGCAAGATTGGCCGCGCGCGGTCCGCCACCGATCCGGCGCCATTATCCATGACCGAAACGGTGATCACCTTCAAGCCGGAGGAGCAATGGCGGGCCGGGATGACCTTCGACAAGATCAAGGACGAGCTCAACAAACTGGTGCGGACGCCCGGTGCGCCGGCCATCTGGTGGATGCCCATCCAGACCCGCATCGAGATGATGGCCACGGGCATTCGCAGCCAGATCGGCATCAAGGTGCTGGGTCCGGACCTGGGCGTGATCCAGCAGGTGGCGGAACAGATCGAAGGCGTATTAAAGAAAGACCCCAACACCGCCACGGCCTTCGCCGAGCGCGTCACGGGCGGCTACTACGTGGATTTCAACATCAACCGCGACCAGATCGCACGCTATGGGCTGACCGTCGGCGACGTGGAAACAATCATCGAGTCGGCGATTGGCGGCAAGACCATCTCCTCGACCGTTGAAGGTCGCGAGCGTTATCCGATCAACGTTCGTTACGCTCGCAATTATCGGGAAGATTTGCCGGCCTTGCGGCGCGTGCTCGTGCCGACTCCAACCGGCGCGCAGGTGCCAATGGAACAGTTGGCCGACATCCGCTTGCGCACCGGCCCGCCGGGCATTCGCGATGAGAACGGCATGTTGGGCGGTTTCGTTTTCGTGGATACCAAGGGCATTGACTTGGGCACGTATGTGAACCGCGCCAGGAAATTGGTTACCGACAACGTCAAGCTGCCGCCCGGATACTTTCTCTCCTGGGGCGGTCAGTATCAATACATGCTCAAGGCGCGCGAAACGCTGACGCTCGTCATACCGCTGACGCTGCTCATCATCTTTGTTTTGCTTTATCTGAATTTCAAAAACGTCACGGAAGCCCTGATCGTGCTCCTGAGCATCCCGTTCGCGCTGGTCGGCGGCATCTGGCTCGTGTGGCTCCTCGGCTACAATTTCAGTGTGGCGGTGGCCGTCGGTTTTATCGCCCTGGCCGGGGTCGCGGCGGAAACCGGGGTGGTGATGATCGTTTATCTCGACGAAGCCTGGGAGCATCTCAAACAAAATACGGCCAAACCCACAATCGACGGCCTTTACCAGGCCGTCATGGAAGGCGCCGTCCAACGCGTCCGTCCCAAAATGATGACCGTGTGCGCGATCATCGCGGGTCTGTTGCCGATCCTGTGGAGCCACGGCGCTGGCTCGCTCACCATGAAGCGCATCGCCGCCCCCATGATTGGCGGCATGGTCAGTTCCACGATCCTCACCCTGATCATCATTCCCGTGATCTATTTCCTTTGGCGGAGCCGGGGCGTCGAAGCTTCGCCCACGGAGGCGCGTCCGATGCGCAAGCTGTTGATCGCCTCGATCCTCATTGGAGCACTGGTGCTGGGCGGCGGTGGATGGTGGTTGTGGCATAGCTTGAGCGGTCCGTCCAAGCCCACGGCAGTGGTAACCACCCAGACCGTTGGCCCCTATCAATTCAAAGTCCTTGGCGAGGGCACGCACCTTCGCATGGGCGACAACACCATTCGCATCGAAGTCACCGATGCCACCGGCAAGCCGGTGGATGTGGGATCAGTTTGGCTGGAATTGCGGATGGACATGCCAGGCATGGCAATGCAGGCCACTGCGCAATTGGAGAAGAGCCAAACCCCCGGAGTCTTCACCGGCGCCATTCGGCCCACGGGCCAGGGCGAATGGCACGCCAGCCTCGGCTACGAAAACCGCAAGGGGAAAGACTCGGCGGGTTTTACTACCAGTGTCGGCCCCTGACGAAATGACCGGAGATCGATTATGAAAGAGCACGAATACTCGACCAAAGATAAGCCGGGAACGAAGCCGGCGCGCGACGAGGTGGCGAAGAAGGCCTACGCCCTCTATGAAAAAGAGGGGCGGCCGCAAGGGCACGATAAGCAGAATTGGTTGGAGGCGGAGGCCCAAATGTCGGGCCACGGCTCGGATGAACATAAAGGTCACGGCGATCATCACGCGCACATGGCGGCGGATCTTCGGAAACGGTTCTGGATCTCGCTGGTCCTGACCCCCCCGATTCTCGTCCTCTCGCCGATGCTCCAAAAGTTGGTCGGTCTTCGGGAAGCGATCCATTTCCCCGGTGACATTTACGTTCTGTTCGGTTTCTCCTCCGCCGTCTTTTGGTATGGCGGCTGGCCCTTTCTCAGAGGGCTGTTCGAGGAGCTGAAGACCCGCAAGCCGGGCATGATGATCCTCATCTCCGTTGCCATCGCCACCGCTTACCTTTACAGCAGCGCCGTGGTGTTTGGTTTGACCGGCAAAATGTTCTTTTGGGAACTGGCCACGCTCGTGGACATCATGTTGCTCGGCCATTGGATTGAAATGAAATCCGTGATGGGCGCTTCAAAGGCTCTGGAGGAACTGGCGAAACTCATGCCTTCCGACGCCCACAAACTCATGCTCGACGGCAGCGTGAAAGACGTGCCGCTCGGCGAACTGACGGTGAACGACAAAGTCTTGATCAAACCGGGTGAAAAGATTCCCGCCGACGGCGTCATCGTGGAGGGAGAAAGCTCGGTAAATGAGGCTATGCTCACAGGGGAATCAACTCCAGCAGCCAAAAAGACCGGCGGGAAAGTCATCGGCGGATCTATCAACGGTGAAGGTTCACTGAAAATCGAGGTAAAAGGCACGGGCAAGGATTCGTTTCTGTCGCAGGTCATTGACCTGGTCAAGCAAGCTCAGGAAAGTAAATCGAAAACCCAGGACCTCGCCAATACCGCTGCGCTTTGGCTCACAGTCGTGGCGTTGGGTGGTGGCGCGATCACCTTGATTATTTGGCTGACACTCATGGGCAAAGACTTCGCCTTTGCCATCGAGCGCGCCGTCACTGTCATGGTTATCGCTTGTCCGCATGCCCTGGGTCTCGCAGTGCCGCTGGTTGTGGCTGTTTCCACCGCGCTCGCCGCAAAAAATGGTCTTTTGATTCGCAACCGCGTTGCGTTCGAAGGCGCGCGTAAACTGCAAGCCATCATCTTCGATAAGACCGGCACACTCACCGAAGGGCGTTTTGGCGTAACGGACACGCTCTTGCTTTCGCAGGACATTGACGAAGAAACGCTGCGCCGCTACGCGGCTTCGGTGGATGCGAATTCCGAACATCCCATTGCCAAAGCGATTGCCGCCTCCTCTAAGAAAAAGTCGGCCGTAGAAAACTTCAAAGGCCTGGCGGGCAAAGGTGCGGAAGGCCGGGTTGAGGGCAAAGAGATCAAGGTGGTGAGTCCGGGCTTCCTGCGCGAACAAAACATCGCGATGGGCGACAAACGCGTCGAGCAACTGCAAAGGCAGGGCAAGACGGTCGTATTTGTCCTCGTTGACGGCGCGTTGAAAGGAGCGATGGCTCTGGCCGACATTATCCGGCCAGAGGCAAAGCATGCCATCGCCGCGCTCAAGGAAATGAAGATTCGCTGCATGATGCTCACGGGCGACAATAAACAAGTCGCGCAGTGGGTTTCGGATCAAGTTGGCTTGGATGAATACTTCGCCGAAGTTCTGCCGCAAGACAAGGCGGCCAAGGTGAAGGAAGTCCAATCCCGAGGCCAGTTGGTGGGCATGACCGGTGACGGCGTGAACGACGCTCCGGCATTGGCGCAGGCTGATTTGGGAATCGCCATTGGAGCGGGATCAGATGTCGCGGTCGAAACCGCCGACGTCATTCTGGTCAGAAGCAATCCCGCGGATGTGGTCGCCATCCTGAAACTGTCCCGCGCGACCTACCTCAAGATGATGCAAAACCTGGTCTGGGCTACGGGCTACAATGTCGTCGCCATTCCGCTGGCGGCCGGAGCGCTCTATGCGTGGGGCGTGCTGCTCACTCCCGCCCTGGGCGCGGTGCTGATGGCCGCGAGCACGGTGATTGTGGCAATCAACGCACGACTGCTGAGGCTGAAGGCCGAACCCAAGCCTGACACCAAAGCGGAACCCAAGCCGGAAGTTAAACCCGAGGCGAAAGAAAAGACTAAACCTGAAGCAGAGCCTGAAGCTGAACCCGAATCCGAGCCTGCGCCTCAACTCAAAGCTGAGGCTAAACCTGAAGCGAAGGCCGAGCCGCAGCCCAAAGCCAGGACACCATCCGATTTGACGCCGCAGATCACCAAGCGAGCGTATGAACTCTACGAAAAGGGAGGCCGCCAGGACGATTCAGCCGTTCAGGACTGGGAGCAGGCAAAGCGAGAGATCCAAAAAAATGGAGTCAAAGCCGAGCCTCCGCTTGAAACCAAAAAATGACCATTCTGTTAAGGAACCAGAACAAGACCTTTTCGATTAATACGAAACACCGTGAAAGCCGGAATCAATAGGCGGTGACCACAACAACCAAGAAAGAAACAAAACCATGAAAGAATCGAAATCCGTGACTAAAGACCCCATCTGCGGCATGACCGTGAATGAAGCCACCGCGCTCCATGCCGAACGCGATGGAAAAACGTTCTACTTTTGCAGCAACCACTGTCGCCAAAAGTTTCTGTCCGCACCTGCCGGTGCCACGCCGGAGGGCAAGTCTGGATGCTGCTGTGGATAACAAATGCCAGAGACAATCCGCACCGGAAGTAGCCGCTGAAGCTGGGGCGCATCAAGAAATCGTGCTGCCGACGGCACGGCATTTCCAGGCCGTGTACCCGCAGATCACCGGCAAGTATTGCCTCAAGTGCAGCTTCAATTTGACCTTCCCGCAACAGTCGCAGGGTCAGCCCGGCTGGGCCTCGCTGTTCCATTACGGGATCAACTTGGGGCCGGTCGT
>JBBRPU010000040.1:0-17167 GCA_038227545.1 Candidatus Acidiferrales bacterium | reverse complement strand
TTGGGTGCGTAAGAATGGGTGGGGCTCATGGTGTGCGCGATCCTTCTTTCGTGATGTTTTATTATTGCGCCGGGCCGGCAAAAACAGTTTTCATGGCGGGATAAATTCGGCGATAGCGCGCGTAACTGGCGTTCATGGCCGCGACGTTTGCAGCAACTGGCGGGATGCGATCGGCACCGCGTACGACCGCGGCGCAGGCGGCGTCTACTGTGGGCCAAAGTTTTGCGCCGACTCCCGCGAGGATGGCGGCACCGTACGCGGCGCCTTCTTCGGCTTCGACAATTTCGACGGTACGACCGTACACATCGGCCTGAATCTGACGCCACAGCGGAGAGCGGGCGCCGCCGCCGCCGAGGCGGATATTCGTAACAGGAACTTTCATCTCGTCAAAAATTGTGAAGGTGTCTTTCAAGCTGAAAGCGACGCCTTCGAGGATGGCGCGCACGATGTGCGCTTGCGTGTGGGAAGCAGTGATGCCCACAAGAGCGCCGCGAGCTTCGGAATCAAGATGGGGAGTCCGTTCGCCCATGAGGTAGGGAGCCCAAAGCAAACCGTCAGCGCTGGGCGCGACGGTGGAAGCTTCGGCAGTCATGCGGGTGTAGGAATTTTCCGGGGAAGTTTTTGCGTGTGTGCCGGCAAGCATGTCGCGGAACCACCGCAACGACAAACCGGCGGCCTGCGTGACGCCCATAACGTGCCAACGGCCGGGAATGGCGTGGCAAAACGTGTGCACGCGGCCGAGCGGATCGAGCGCGGGATGATCGGTGGCGGCGAAAACTACACCGGAAGTGCCGATGGTGGCGCTGACAGCGCCGGGAGAAACGATGCCCATGCCGGTGGCACCAGCTGCCTGGTCTCCCGCACCGGCAACGACCGGTGTTCCAGCGGCGAGGCCGGTGGCTGCGGCGCCCTCGGCGGAAACAGCGCCGCAGATTTCGGCGGATTCGTAAAGACGCGGAAGAAGCGCGCGATCAATTCCCGCGGCGGTCAGGACTTCCGGCGACCAGTCGCGGCGCGCGACATCGAGCAGGAGCGTCCCGGAAGCGTCGGTGACATCGGTGGCGCGTTCGCCAGTGAGCTTGAAGCGGACGTAATCTTTAGGGAGCATGACGGAGCGGACGCGGCTCCAATTTTGCGGCTCGTTTTCGCGCACCCACATAAATTTTGTGAGAGTAAAATTAGCGAGTGCGGGATTGCAGGTGAGCTGGATTAATTTGTCGCGGCCAATGCGCTCGGTTAACTCGCGGCACTGTTTTTCGGTGCGCACATCGCACCAGATGAGCGCGGGCCGGACAGAATCACCGGCGTCATCCAGCATGACTGCGCCGTGCATTTGTCCGGAGAAGCCAACGCAGGAAATCTGATCGCTTCTAAGTTTGTGTTGATCGAGAGCTTTGCGAATGGCGCGGCCCGCGGCGCGCCACCAGTCCTCGGGACGTTGCTCGGCCCAGCCAATTTTCGGGGAAGCAAATTGTTGATGTTCTTCGGTTGCGGAAGCAAAGATGTGGCCGTCTTCGGCAATGATTACGGCGCGAGTGCCGCCGGTTCCGACGTCAATACCAAGGACAAATTTCCGCATGGTCAGGAAGGCAAGGAATCTTCTCGAATGTTTGCAGCCGTGGCATAGTAGCACGCGTTTTGTCGCGTTGTAATTCGGAGGCGGAATCATGGCAAGTCGGCAGGGTGTTAGAGCGGAGCTAATAATTTTTCTGAGCTGCGCGACGCTGAGCTGGGGTGCGGCCAGAACGCCAGCACAGGCACCGGCGCCGTATCTTGATCCGAAAACGCCGTTGGAGCAGCGCGTTTCAGATCTGCTTTCGCGCATGACGGTGGAAGAGAAGGTGGCGCAGATGATCGGCGCGTGGGAGAACCGGCAATTTTTTAGCGACTCGCAGGCACTGTTTGTGGATGAGAAGGGGAATTTCATTCCGGAGCGCGCGGCGGTGTTGCTGAAGAACGGAATTGGCGAAATTTCGCGACCGAGTGAAGGGCGCGATCCACGCGCGATGGCGGAATACACGAACACGGTGCAGAAGTGGGTAAAGCAAAATACGCGGCTGGGAATTCCGGTGCTGTTCCACGACGAATGTTTGCACGGGCATGTGGCACCCAAAGGAACTTCTTATCCGCAGGCTATTGCGCTGGCTTCGACGTGGGATGTGGGCATAGTGCAGGAAGTTTTTACGGCGACGGCGGCGGAGGCGCGCGCGCGAGGGGTGCAGCACTGCCTGGCGCCGGTGCTGGACCTGGCGCGCGATCCGCGCTGGGGGCGTACGGAAGAAACGTACGGAGAAGATCCGTACCTGGTAGCGCACATCGGCCTCTCGGCCATTCGCGGTTTTCAAGGAAACGGCGATGTGATTGACAAGGCGCACGTGATGGCCACGGCAAAACATTTTGCGGTTCACGGGCAGCCGGAGGCGGGAATCAACGTGGCGCCGGCAAATTATTCTGAAAGGGTGGTGCGCGAATATTTCCTGAAGCCTTTCGAGGTGGCAGTGAAGGAAGGGCACATCCGCACGGTGATGCCGTCTTACAACGAAGTGGACGGAATCCCATCCCACAGCAACAAATATTTTCTTGAGAATATTTTACGGAAGGAGTGGGGCTTCCCTGGCGCGGTGGTGTCGGATTATTTCGGAATAACGGAATTGAGAACCATTCATCACATCGCCGGTGACAATGAGACGGCGGCGCGCTACGCGCTGGATGCCGGGGTGGATATGGAATTACCGTTTGCCGGCGGGTATCCCACACTGGTGGAGCAGATCAAGCAGAACAAGGTTTCCGAAGCGGCGGTGGACCGCGCGGTTACGCGTATTTTGCGGGCGAAGTTTACCGCGGGACTGTTTGAGGACCCATATGTGGATCCGGCATATGCCGAAAAGTTTACCAATAACGTTGAGCATCAAAAGCTGGCGCTGAAGGCCGCGCATGAAGCGATCATACTTTTAAAAAATCAGGGTAACCTGCTGCCACTCGATAAAAATAAATACAAACACATTGCGGTGATCGGGCCCAACGCGGCGGAAGTACATCTGGGCGGCTACAGCAACAAACCGGGACGAGGTGTAAGTATTTTACAGGGCATCAAAGATAAGGTCGGCAGTGGTACGGAAGTGCTGTACGCGGAAGGCTGCAAGATTACCGAGACATTTCCGGATTGGGATGCAGACACGGTGGTGCTGGGCGACGCGTCGTTGAACGCGAAGAGGACTGCGGAAGCTGTAAAGGTTGCCGCGCAGGCGGATGTGGTGATCCTGGCGCTGGGCGGCAACGAGCAGACTTCGCGCGAGGCGTGGTCGGCGGCGCATCAAGGCGATCGCGACAATCTGGATTTATTGGGGAATCAGGATGAATTGGTGAAAGCAATTTTGGGAACGGGCAAGCCGGTGGTGGTGTTATTGCAGCATGGGCGGCCGAATTCCATCAACTATGTGGCGGAAAATGTGCCGGCGATTCTGGAAGGCTGGTATCTGGGGCAGGAAGGCGGCACGGCGGTGGCGGATGTGATTTTTGGTGACTATAACCCTGGCGGGAAGTTGCCGATTACGGTGCCGCGAAATGTTGGGCAACTGCCGGACTACTACTATTACAAGCCGTCGGCGAGGCGGGAATATCTGGGGACTACCACTGAACCTTTGTTTCCGTTTGGGTGGGGATTGAGCTATTCGACGTTTGCGTATGCGAAATTGCAGGCGGCACCACAGGCGATCGCTCCGTCGGGGCGCACGAAGATTTCCGTGGAAGTGGCAAATAGGTCTGGTGTGCGCGGGGATGAGGTGGTGCAGTTGTATGTGCACCAGGAGGTAAGTTCGGTGACGCGCGCGGTGAAAGAGTTGCGGGGATTCCGGCGAGTGACATTGAATGCTGGAGAATCGCGGGTGGTGGAATTTTCGGTGGGGCCGGAGGAATTATCATTTTTGAATCGTGAAATGAAGCGGGTGGTGGAACCGGGAGTTTTTACGGTGATGGTGGGAGGAAGTTCGGCGAAATTGATCGAGATGAAATTGAACGTAACTGGTAATTAACAATCTTTCAGGTTGTTTCGTCGCGGTAGAGTTGGCGGGTGTGGGAGATGGCGGCGACGATGGCCATGGTGAGCATGCCGATGATGGCGATGGCGCCGCCGAAGTCGAGCATGCGATAGGGGAGGCCGGGGACGCGAGCCTGCGGATGGAAAAATAAAACAATGTTGCCGATGGCGAGCAGGAGGCGGAGTTCGGTGGGACCGAACTTCGCGAAGGAGAGGCGGAAAATTCCCAAAGTGTAGGAGGCGAGATAGGTTTCGATGGAGAGCAGCAGGAAGGCGACGAGCATGCCGGCGGCGATGCGCCAGTCCACGTAACCGGAAGCGCCGAGGCCGCCCATGAGGAAGACCGCGCCGAAAGAGTCAACGATGTGGTCCACATAGAAATTGTAGCGCGGGCGCCGACAATTTCTGAAACGGGCGAGGGTGCCATCGAGGCTGTCGCCGAACCAGTTTATGGCCAGGAAAAAAATTGCGGCGATCAGGCCCCAGGGATTCCAGCGCGCGGCGGCGTAACTGCATCCGGCTAAAAACATGGCAACGAAGCCGAGCAGTGTCAGGTGATCGGAATTTATGGATGCTGGAAGGTGTGCGGCTAGCCAGAGGAGGGCTTTCTTTTCGGGGCTTGACGTGAGGCTTTCCTGGATGAGGGTGGCGTGGCGGAAGTTCGATGGCGGTGAAACTTTCACCGGTGCATTTGTTGCGGGCGCTTGATTTAGCATTTTTGCCACTCCTGCTGGAAAAAAAACGCTACTGCTTCCACTGGTGTTCAACATTTGCGTTGCGCGCCGCCCCGCGAGAATTCTCTTGAACGGCGTTGCGCGTGGCGGTGAGCGTGAAGATGAGCGACTCGCGCGAGATGTTTTCTATGAAACGGCCGATCATCCATCCTAAGGCGGCGGGCACGTCGCGCGTGAGCGAAATAGCGCGGCACTGGATGTAGACGCCGCCATCGGCTTGATAAAAACGCCAGTAGGAATTGAGGCGCCAGAGGAATCCGTGGTCGTCGGCGGTAGAGAGGATGTGCTCCTGCGGAGTATCGGCGTTTTCGATTTCCGTGACGCGCGTGCTGCGTGAAGTGGCGGCGGCATGAGCGGCATCTATGGTGGCGTAATGAATTTCGTACTCAGTGTCGAGGACGACGGTGATGACGCGCTTTTGTTGCAGGCGGAGGAAGACGCGGAAATTGTCACCGCTTCTGGAAAGCAGGCGAGAGCGAGTCACCTGCGGCGAATAATATTCGGCGTCGCGGTGGTAATCCTGAAGAGTGGCGAGCGTCTGGGCGAGCGTGACTCCGGGGATGAAGGCGATGGCAGTCCAGTCATGAATCAGGGCACCGGGCGGATCGGGGCATGCTGGAGGACGGCACGCTTGCGTGGGGCGCACGATAATTTGGCCGTGTTTGAGCGCAGTGTAAATTGTTTCGCGATCAGGAGGTGGTTGCGAATCCATCCAGAGGAAATTTTTGTTGGCGGCGACATCGTGCTGGTCGCGGGCTTCCTGGGTTTGAACGTAACGGTCGAAGGACTGAAGGGCTTGGCTGTTGACTTGCGCCGCGCGTGAAGGCGCGGACGTTAGTGTGGCGATGATGGCCGGGAGGAAGAGTGTCGCGGTGATGCGGCGAATTTTTGTGCGCGGCATGGTCGCAATATGCGGCAAGGTGTTGCGGCGGCGCAATGCACGGCAGGTAATTTGAGGTAAAGGAAAGCTCAAGCGGTAAGCACGTGAAAAACTGCATGTTACGGGCAGTTCTCTCATAGAATGAGGCGCACTTTGGAGGTCTTGCGGTGAGCGATGGAAAGGCGCAGAGCGGGGTGGCGCGTTTTGGAACGTTTGAACTGGATGCATCTACCGGAGAGCTGCGCAAGGATGGGAAATCGCGGCCGAGGATCCGGGATCAGGCGCTGCAAATTCTGCTGATGCTGCTGCGCAAGCCGCAGGAGCTGGTGACGAGGGAAGATATTCGCGAGCGGGTGTGGCCGGCGGACACGTTTGTGGATTTTGATCATGGCGTGAACACGGCGGTAAATCAGGTGCGGAACGCGTTGGGGGATGCGGCGACGAATCCGACATTTATTCAGACGATTCCGCGGCGTGGGTACCGTTTTATTGCGCCGGTGCAGTGGGTTGGGGTAGAGGAAGTTTTACCGGAGCTGAAAAGGAGTGACGCCGGTGCGGAGGCTTTGTTGGCCGCACCACTGAAATCGCGCATGGCGATTTTGAGCGCTCGCGAGGATCTGCCGGTGGTGGGGAGTGCGGCGGTGCGGATTCTCTTTTCGCTGCTGCAGATCATGTATCTGAGCTTTTATGTTGTGGCGCTGGCGCGGCTGTCGCAGGTGGATGTGGTTTTGAGCGAACTGGGGCAGTATTCGATCGTGGCGCTGGTGTTTTTGATGGTGACGGCGGCGGTGGGAATTCCGGTGCGGTTATTTCTGCTGAGTGCGGCTAGTTTGAATTACCGGGGGCTGAGCAAAAATTTCATGACGATTTTTCCGTGCGTGCTGCTGCTGGATGAAATCTGGGCGCTGAGTCCTTTTCTGCTGATGCCGCAGATCGGGTTGGGGCTGGCGCTGGCTTGCGCGGCGATACTTTTGTACGTGCCGTTCGCGCAGCGGTCGCTGCTGCTGATGTCTAGACCGGAAGCTTCTCAACGGTAGTGAAGCGAGATCGGCAAATCTGGTTGGTTTGCGAAAATGCGCTAGAACTCAAGCAAGGCACCACCGGTGAGCGCGCTTGAGAAGTAACCAGCTTCAGGTCCAGTGCGGTCCGCCGCTCTCAGCGAGACAAATAGTTCGACTCCGTCGTCAAACTTGATAACTATGTCCTCGTCCTCGCATATCGTGGCTAGCGTTACTTTCAGTCCAATCCTTCCGCATAGTTCATCTCGATACCCCGGCTCGCCAAATCTGATCTTTCGATCTGGGAAGTGCAACGACGGCCAAACGAACAAGGTTAGGTTGGGACCGTCGAACCTTAGTTGCACGTAATCCTGCACGAACTCTACGGAACTTAGCTGCTCACCTACGATGATTTCCAAAGGAATCGCCATGTTTTTGTTACTCAACGCTGATTCAGGCTTTGTGTGCCCCGGGCCATTCTAGACGATTCGGTGACCTATACTAGAGTCGACCTTCTATCCTTTGGCGTTATTGCCCGAAACACCCGGCAATGCAGTTTTATACCGTCCGTTGTACGCACGCCCGTAACACGGAATGTCACCGCAAAATCGCAATGCACTAGACGCTGAGAGCCGGCGAGGTGAAGTGCGGCGCGCTTAGTGGTGCGAGCGTGGATGCAACGGTACGTTGATGACGCGTTGCAGCTAGTTGGTTATCTTGGCAATCAAGGCGCAGAAGGGGGCTAGGGTGATGCCGTCGGGAGCGGTGGCTGGCGGCGTTTGAGAAGTGGATAGCAGGACGGATAATTTGGGAGCGGAGAAACCGGCGGACGCGAGATTGAGCTGCACTTTTTGCGGCGCGCCGGACATGTTGAGCAGGACCAGAACGGCGTCGTCTTTATCTTTGCGGAGATAGGAGAGGACGTTGGCGTCGTCTTCATTCAGCGCGGTGTAGCTGCCATTGGCGAGCGCGGATTCTTTTTTTCGCAACGCGAGAAGCTGGCGGTAGATGCTGAGGATGGAATTGGGGTCTTTGGATTCCGCCGCGACGTTGTGCGTTTTGTAACTGGGCGGGACGGGCAACCAAGGCTTGGCTTTGCTGAATCCGGCGTTGGCGGAATCGTTCCACTGCATGGGCGTGCGCTCGCCGTCGCGGCCGATTTCCTTGGGCCAGCCGACAATTCCTTCGGGATCTTTCACATCTTCCTTGCGTTTGGGATCGTTGTTTTCCATGCCGAGCTCTTCGCCGTAATACAGGATGGGAGTGCCGCGCAGAGTGAGGTAAAGAGAGGCCATGAGCTTGGCGATTTCGTCGTTGTGCGCGCCGTCGCCATAGCGATTGTAAGAGCGATTCATGTCGTGATTGCTGATGACGAAGACGGGCCAGCCACCGGCGGAATCCACGGCAGCAATCTGCGCGCGGAATTCCGGGGCGGAAAGTTTATTTACGGTGCCGAACATCAGGTCCATAGGCATCTGCAGTTCGTTGCTGTGCTCGCCGTAGTAAGACTTCAACTCGGAAATGTCGCGGGTCCAGGTTTCGCCGATGAGCACGGCGTCGTATTGATCGGCGACTTTGCGCAGGTCCTGCAGAGCGCCGTGAACTTCGGGCAGCTTGGTGTTGTATTTTCGCTCGAAGTCGGGGCGGCCGAACTTGTCGTTGCCGGGCTTGGAGGGATTATCGGTGAGATTGGGGTCTTCGAAGAGGGTGTCCACGGCATCGAGGCGGAAACCGGAGACGCCGCGCTTGTACCAGAAACGGGTGACATCGAGCATGGCTTCTTTGACGGCGGGATTGCGCCAGTTGAGGTCGGGCTGCTCGGGATAAAAATAATTGTAGTACCACTGGCCGGTTTTTTTGTCGAAGGTCCAGGCGGCTTTGCCGAATTCGGAATACCAGTTATTAGGGGGCTGATCGCCTTTGCCATCGCGCCAGATGTACCAGTCGCGATGCTGAGAAGTTTTTGAGGAACGAGAATCGAGGAACCACTTGTGCTGATCGGAGGTGTGATTGACGACGAAGTCGAGGACGATGCGAAGGTTGCGCTTTTTTGCTTCGCTCATGAGGCGATCAAAATCTTTGAGGGTGCCGTACATGGGATCAATAGCTTCGTAGTCGGAGACGTCGTAGCCGAAATCAATCTGGGGAGAAGGGAAGCACGGGGTGATCCAGATGGCGGTGACGCCGAGATCGCGGAGGTAGTCGAGGCGGGCGGTGATGCCGTTGAGATCGCCGATGCCGTCGTTGTTGCTGTCGGCGAAGCTGCGGGGGTAGAGCTCGTAGAAGACGGCGTCCTGCCACCAGGGGCGAGTGGACGCGGATTTTTGTTGTTGGGCGTTGGTGCTGAGGGCCGCCAGGCTGCTGAAGAATAGGGCGAAGAGGATTGCGGATTTACGGATTATTGTTGAGGCCTTCGGCATTGTTTGGATCCTCGGAATTGATATTGCGTTTTTGGATGGCGATAGCGCCCGCCTTGTACTTATACACGGGAGGGGCTAGGGCTTGGGAGATTTCTCGCGGCGGCTAGTGGTGGAGAAATGGACGGTGATTGTGGAGGCGACCCTTTTCTGAGCGTCACCCGCCGGCAGTTGGATGTGGAGGTGTGCGGAGGCGTCGGTGGCAGCGAGGAGCTTGGCGCCATCTACGGAGGAAATTTGATTGGCGTTCCACACCGGCAGATCGTAAGCGTGGCCGGGGATTCCGGTGATGGAGAGGGTGAGTTGGTCTTTTGCCGGGCTCCAGGTTTCGGAGAGAATTCGCAGGCCTTGGCTGGGGCTGCCGAGTTGGGGTAATTCGGAGTTGTAGGTGACGGCGAAATCTCCAAGCAGATGAATCTTTACGATTGTGGATTGCGTCTGTGCCGCAAAGCCGACGATGACATGTTGATCGGTGAGGTTTTTGTCCACGTGGAAAGGGATGGCGCGACCATTTGCTTCCACGGAGGTGACGGTGGCGCGGGCACTGATCGCGGGGTTGAAGGCGATCGGAACATTGTCTGCGCCGTTTTGATTTACGCGCAGCTCGATAGTGTCTGCAGTCTTCAGGTATTGCAGGTCGAGCGTGGAAGGGCCGACATGCACATTGTGAATTGCGAAGGTGGCCCAGTCGGCCGGGACGTGAGGCTCGAAGACAAGCACCGGTTTCTCTGTATCAACGCTCAAGCCCAGCATTCCTTTCAGCAATGGCGCGACGACCATGGCGGCGGACCAGATCTGGTGCGGGGAACTGGTGGAGAGGCCCTGGTAAAAATCGCCGGAGAGGACTTCGGTGACGTGGCCAGGGGAGCCATCGAGGGCGAGGAGGGCGTTGGCGCGGAGGTTGGCGTACGCGGCGTGTTGGTGATGATAGCGATATTCGCCGACGCTGGCCCATCCGGTGAAGAGCGGCCAGACGGAACCGTAGTGGTAGCCGCCACCGCTGTACTTCACGGCGTTGCCGGAAATAATGCGCATGCCCCAGTCGGTCTGGTGATCGGCGTCGGAGAGTTGAGAGATCGTGGCGCCGGCTTTTTCTTCGTCGAGAACGCCGAACCACATGGGGACGGTGGAGAGGACGGTGGCTTCGTCCACCGGATGGTTGTCTTTGTCGAGGGCGAAGGCGAAGCGTTTTTTGTCCGCCAGCCAGAAAGAATTGTTGACGAGAGATTTTTGTTTTTCAAAAGCGGCGGCGAGATCTTTGCTCTCGGTCTCTTTTCCTGCGAAGTGCGCGAGTTGGGAGAGCGCGCGCAGCGCTTCGGCTCCGACACCGCTCTGATAAAGCTCGGTCTTTACGGGGAGTAGCGGTCCGCCTTCCACCCAGCCGTGTCCGATTCCGAAATTTTGCGGCAAGCCCTGAGCGTCGTAGGTAGAGCGCATGAACTGGTAGGCCTTCCATGCGCTGTCCCAGTGGGATTGCGCGAAGGCGGTGTCACCGCTCCGGGTGACGTAATCATTCATGGTGATGATGTAGAGCGGCGTGGCATCGGCGGAAGCGTACGCGTAAGGATAATCGGTGAACCATTTGACGAAATTTGCGCCCTGGGCGATTTCGTGCGGGATTTTTCCGTCCTGGCGCTGGTATTTGCCGATGAATTCGAGAGCCTGACGGGTACTGGCGAAATCGCCCGCGGCGTTGAGAGCCAGAGAAGTCCACATGGAATCGCGGCCGAAAAACCAGGCAAAGCCGGGGCGCTGGCTTTCGCCGGAGGTGCGGTAGCCGGCGACGAGTCCGGTGCCGAGATAGGGATTGGTGACCAGGCCCTGGATCATGCTGACGCGAGACCAGTCGTAGGCGCGCTGGAGTTGGGCGTCGGGGAGATCGAGGCCGACGGTGTGCGACAAGTAGTTGCGATAGAAATTCTCGGACTGACGCAGCAAATCTTCGTGCGCGGTGACGAGGTGTTCGTAGGATTGCTCGGCTTCCGGTTCGCCGTGAACGGAGGCGGCGAGGGCAATTATTTTTGTGTCGCGGCCTTTGGTGGTGACGCCGAGGCGGAAGGAATTTTCGCTCTCGCTGGAATAGTTGGTCTGAAATTCCGTGCTCGCGGCGGTGGCCGTGGGTGAGCCAAGGAATGCGGAGAATCTTTTCTGTTCCTCGCCAAAATGGAAGGCGTTGCGGGTTTTGTCCCAGTTGACGTAGGTGGCGGCGAGGGCGGCGGGCCATTCGAGCTGAAAGTCGCGATGGAAGACCGCTTCGATTTCGAGCGGGAATTCGGTTTGGACTTCGAAGGAGATGATGGCGCCGGATTCGCTTACGGGGACGAAGAAGGTCTCACGAACGGAGAAAGTGTCGCTGGTGTAGAGGATGGTGGTGGATTCGGGGCGGACGGTAACGGTGCGGGCGAGGGAGGCGGCGTCGAGCACGCGGTCTTCGGTGAGAAAGCGGAGGCGGAAATCGCGGAAAATTTTAAGGGGGTAGACCCAGGCTTCGAGGCGGCCGGACTCGTTGCCGAAGATTCCGGCGCGGGAACCGGTGGCGGAAAGAAATTCCCAGGTGCGGACGGGGCGGGTGAGTTCGAGAGGTGGTGGAGGAGGCTGATCTTTTTCAGTGGCAGCGTTGAGAGTGGCGGCGATGAAGAGAAGCGCAGATAAGCGGAATAGTGATTTCATTTTTGTGGCCTGGAACATTGATCTCTTGGGCATCCGGAAGTTTAACAAAGCACGTCAACGTCAGGACCCAGGCTACAAAGCGAGCCTGGGGCACCCGTCGTGGCTCATCAAACTTTGGCCGCCGGGGGCTGCTTGCAAAGTGGCGAACGGCTATCTATAAAGGAAAGCGGCAGATTCTAGCACGAGCCAAAGTCGGGAAGGTACCACTCCTTTTGGGTATTTCAGGGTTTACACGCCGGATTTTTTTGAAATCGCTCAGCCGCGCAGCCACGGTGCTTTCGCTCAAGAATATTCTGGGGCTGGCGGGATCTGTTGGCGCACAGGAAAAGGCGGGCGGTAGCGCGCCCGCGACTGCGGCGTCCATCGCTGGGACGCCGCTGGGCGTGAGCTTTATCAATGTGGGGCGCGAAGCGGGGTTGACTGCCAAGACGATTTTTGGAGGAGAGCACAAAAATAAATATCTGCTGGAGACTACCGGCTGCGGCGTGGCGTTTTATGACTACGACAACGACGGGTGGCTGGATATTTTTCTGGTGAACGGCTGGCGGCTGGAAGGTTTTCCCGCGGGGCAGGAACCGACCAATCACCTGTTCAAAAATAATCGTGACGGAACGTTCACCGATGTGACGGTGAAGTCCGGGCTGGCGCATTCGGGGTGGGGGCAGGGAGTTTGCATCGGGGATTACGACAACGACGGATTCGAAGATTTGTTCGTCACGTATTTTGGAAAGAATGTGCTGTATCACAACAACGGGAACGGGACTTTTTCGGATGTGAGCGAGAGAGCGGGCGTGGCAGGCAACGGGAAGCGCTGGAACAGTGGATGCGCGTTTGTGGATTACGACCGGGACGGTCGGCTGGATCTTTTCGTGGCGAACTACATTGATCTGGATCTGGCGACCGCGCCGGTGCCGGAGTCGGGGCCATGCAACTACAAAGGGATGATGGTGGCGTGCGGGCCGCCGGGGTTGAACGGCGGGAAAAATATTCTGTACCACAACAATGGAGATGGAACGTTCAGCGATGTTTCGCAGGCGGCGGGAATTCTGGGAGCGAATGGCACGTACGGGCTGGGGGTGCTGACTGGAGATTTTAATAATGATGGATGGCCGGATATATATGTGGCCAACGATTCGACGGCCAGCGCGCTGTACAAGAATCTGACCAATGGAAAGTTTACGGATGTGGCTTTGGAAGCGGGTTGCGCCTTGAGCGCGGATGGAAAACCGCAGGCGGGCATGGGTGTTTCGGCGATTGATTATGACGGCGACGGGAATCTGGATATCGTGAAAACCAATTTTGCGGGGGATACTCCTTCGCTGTATCGGAATGTCGGCGGCGGAAATTTCGAGGACGCGACTTTTCCGGCGGGGCTGGGGAAGCATACGCAATATCTGGGCTGGGGTTGCGGATTTTTTGACATGGACAACGACGGGTGGGCGGATATTTTGATTTGTAACGGGCATGTGTACCCGGAGGTGGAGCAACTGCGTACGGAGGCGGGTTATGCGCAGCGCAAGTTGCTGTACCGTAATTTGCGGAATGGAAAATTTGAGGATGTGTCCATGGAGGCGGGGCCGGGGATTTCGGCGCCCGCGGCTTCGCGCGGTTGCGCGTTTGGGGATTTCGATAATGATGGCGACGTGGATGTGGTGGTGAATACGGTTAACGATTATCCGCAGTTGTTGCGCTGCGATGGGAAGAGTGGGAATAACTGGGTGAAGGTGCGGACGATTGGCACGAAATCAAATCGCAGCGGGATCGGGGCGCGGTTGCGGTGTGTTACGCGGGTGGCGGGCGAAGCGAAGCCGCATGCACAGGTTGACGAGGTGCGAAGCGGCGGTAGTTATTTTTCGCAGAATGATTTGCGGGTGCATTTTGGGATTGGGAAGGCGGAGAAGGTGGAGTTGTTGGAGATTCGGTGGCCTAGTGGGCTGGTGGAGAAGTTGGAGGATGTTAAGGCGAATCAGTTGATTTTTGTGAAGGAAGGTCAGGGAATTGTGCGGAGTGTGGTGTTTCCGGATGGGAAGGTTGGAGTGTCACGCAAGTAGGTTGATCACGAATTTCAGGCACTTTTTGACCGTTTCCTGGGTTATGCGAGATCGCGATTCCTCCACTGCGCGGGGCGACAACTTCGCCGACGAAGTTGAGGAAAAAGCCTCGCCCTGCTCCGGTCGGAATGACAGGGGTTGCTGATGTTGAGCAGATTGTGTTTGGTGAAGGGTGATGGATCTTTAGCGACACGAATTTATTCGCGTTAAAGCGCTGCGCTGCGAATTATCTCGCGGCAGATTACATGCTGGGAATTTCTTGATACGAATTACTGCACAGCAAACTGTTGTCTTAAAATAATTCGCCGCGAAATAAATACTTTTACTCCTAGACCCACCCTACAAATCGATGGTGGGGCACTCGGCCTGTTGCTTTAGTGAGATGTGGTGGGTTGTTTTTCTGAGGCTTCAGTGGGGGTTGGGGTGGCGGGGGTGCCGGTGCCTTCTTTTAGTGTCTGGATACTATCAATCGTGATGTTGGCGAAGATTTCGGTTAGGCCGCTGGGCCAGCGGATTTGGACGGAGTCTACCTTGGTGGCGGCGCCCAGGCCGAAGTGGACGCGCATGTCGTTGTTGGAAATGAAGCTGGAGCCGCTGCGGACCTCGTCTACCAGGAGGCGCTTGCCGACTTTCACGGTGATGCGTGCTCCGATGCCGTCGCGGTTGGATTTTGTGCCGACGGTGCGAATGGCGATCCAGTGATTTTCGGAACGGAGCTGGTTTTCGAGCAAGCTGGGAGGCGCGCTCATATTGCTGATGACCGCAGAAATGCGGCCGTCATTCCACAAATCGCCGATGGCGAGGCCGCGCGAGGAGCTGACCGCGTTGATGGCGGGGCCGGCTAAATCGGAAACATCGGTGAACGTGCCGTTGCCATTGTTGTGGTAGAGGATTTTCGGCTCCTGGAAATTGCTGCCGAGATGTTGCTTGTCCACTTCGGGATACACGTGGCCGTTGACGAGGAGGAGATCGGGCCAACTGTCGTTGTCAAAATCGAGAAACATGGTGCCCCAGCCGAGATACTGGGTGTGCAGGCCGAGGCCAGCGGCGAAAGTTACGTCGTCGAAAGTGCCGTCGCCATTGTTGCGGTAGAGCGTGGCAGTGTCGTCGGAAAAATTAGTTTTGAAGAGGTCGAGCTTGCCGTCGCCGTTGAAATCGGCAACGCTGGAGCCCATACCGGCCTGCTCTTTGCCATCTTCGTTGAAGGCCGCGCCGGAAATTACTGCGACGTCAGTAAAGGTGCCGTCGTGATTGTTGCGATACAAAATGCTGGGAGTGCTGTCGCATGCGACGTAAATATCGGGCCAGCCGTCATCGTCGAAGTCGAGGGTTGAAACGCTGAAGCCGTAGTGGCCGGTGGTCTGATCAATGTGCGACGCGGTGGTGACGTCCGCAAATTTTCCGTTTCCCAGATTGTGATAGAGAGTGTTTTTGGACCACGGCAGGCCGCGCGGGCCACACATTACGGGCACGCCTTTCCAGACGCAGGAAGCGCGCTCGCCAGGCGCCGGAGTGGTGGCGAGGTCGAAGTCCACATAGTTGGCGACCATGATGTCGAGCTGGCCGTCGCGGTCGTAGTCCACGAAAGCGCAACCGGTGCCCCAGAGTTTTCCGGAACCGGCGACGCCGGCCTGTTCGCCAACTTCTGAAAAAGTGCCGTTACCGTTGTTATGATACAAAACATTTTTGCCGTAGTAGGTAACGTACAAATCTTCCCAGCCGTCGTTATCGTAATCGCCGACGCACACGCCTTGCCCCCAGCCGGATTTGCCGAGGCCGGATTTCTGGGTGACGTCGGTGAAGGTGCCGTCGTGATTGTTGTGGTAGAGATGGCTGGTGGGAGCCTTGCCGGGCGGGAGCTTGTCGAGGGTGATGCCATTCACTAGAAAAATATCGGGCCAGCCGTCGTTGTCGTAATCAAAGATGGCCACGCCGGTGCCGGTGGTCTCGATGATGTATTTTTTGGTGTCCACGCCGCCGAAGGTGTTGCTGACGGTGAGTCCGGCTTTGGCGGCGATGTCTACGAATTGGGCAATGGGTTTGCGGTCGTCTGGCTTGGCGCTGGGCGATTTGCCGGTTTGCGCGAGGGTTGAGGAGCAGAGGACAAGTGAGAGAGCGATGGAGCGAGGCGCGGACTGCCATGAGTGCATAGGATTACGATAACTGAAAACGCGGTGCGGTTCAGCTTTGGGATGGAGCGCAAAATTACAAGGTCGGTGGCGGGCCGTTCGGAATGCCAGAGTGGGGCGCGTGATAACATTTTGCTGCGGTCCTTGAAATTGCGGGATTGAACGGTGAGTTGATTACGCATGCGTGCGCAGATATTTTCGCGTTGTAGCGTGGTGGGAGCGCGACGGTGGTTCGTTCTTGTTGCGGCGGGCGCGCTGGCGTTGCCAGTTGTGAGGCTCGCCGCGCAGACTTCGGCGCCTGCCACGGAAAATTCCACGGAACAGTCCGGCGCACCTTCCAGTAGACGATCCACTCAACCAGGCAACGAGCATTACGCCGCGGGGGTAGCTGCGCTGCAGCGCGGTGATTTGGTGGCGGCGCGCGCGGCGTTTGAAAAGGCGGTACGGTTAAGTCCCAATAACGCGGAAGCGCAAAATTTGCTCGGGTGGGTTTTGCTGTCGCAAGGAAATGCGGATGAAGCCATCGTGCGTTTTCGCGCGGCGCTGCGCGTGAAGCCGGGGCTGGCGCAGGCGCACATTAATTTGTCGAACGCTCTGGTGCAGAAGGGCGATGCGGGAGGCGCGATACTGGAGGCGCGAGCGGCGATTCGTAGCGTGCCGCAAGATGCGGAAGCGCATCGGGCGCTGGGGCGGGCGCTGGCTTTTTCGGGCGTCAAGGACGGCGCTGCTGTGGAATTGCGCGCGGCTGCTACGCTGGCACCGTCGCGGGGGGATCTGCACGACGAACTCGGCGTGGTGTTGATGCAGATGTCGGCGTTTGATGCGGCGGCGGCGCAGTTTGAAGAAGCGACGCGGCTGTCTCCCGAGCTGGCGAGCGCGCATTTGCACCTGGGGGTATTGAGACTGGAAGAGAAATCCATGGTCGCGGCGGTTGCGGAGCTGCAGACGGCGATGCGATTGAAGATGCAGGATGCGCAAGCGCACTTCTACCTGGGGAAAGCACTTTTGCAGGGGGGGAAGAGGGCGGAAGCTTTGCAGGAGTTGGAGGCGGCGGTAAAACTGCAGCCCGATTTTGTTGAAGCGCAGAAAGAATTGGGATTATTGCAGCAGCATGCAGGGAATGCGGACGGAGCGGTGGAGGCTTTTCGGCAATACCTGCGGCTGCAGCCGGAAAATCCTGATGCGCACAATAATCTGGGACTGGCGCTGCTGCAAAATGGCGATGCGGACGGCGGGGTGCGGGAATTTCAGG
>JBBRPU010000039.1:0-17280 GCA_038227545.1 Candidatus Acidiferrales bacterium | reverse complement strand
TTCACACTGGCGAAGCCGGTATGCGCGGTGATGTCCGCATCCGTGGGAGACATGCGCACGCCATTCCATTTTTCCTTGGCGGGATCTTTAGCCGGCAAAAACAGGATTTCACGCACGCCACCCAGCGGATCACTCGTTGCGCTGGAGACTGCCTCGTTTGGTTTTTGCGGCGGCAGGATAATCAGCCCGGCGCCTTCTTCGTTGAGCCCGGTCAGGTAGTAAAAATTATCTTCCTGCGCGAAAACGTACGCCTGCGAAACTTCTTCGCGCCCGGTGAAGCCCCACAGCACCACCGGTCCATCCGCCTGCGCGGCAAGTCGGGCGCGGCGTTCGGCGTAAATGCTGTTGGGTTCGCGGTCGCGGCGCTGCTGCGCGCCGGCGTTCGGCGCGATGACACCGAAAAGCAAAAACATCGCCGCCACCGTGCCGGGGAGCGAAGCTCGGGTCATAGATTTTGTATTTATTCGCGAGCGAACCCGCACAGAAGAACGACAAAGCGCGGCACCACGCTGCCGCGCGCCGCTAGACAGACCATTCACTGAGGCACCTCGAAGAAATTCACCACAATTTGACGCGCCCGGGGCAAGCGGGTTCCACAAAACAACGTTACAAAGCGGGAACGCTCGGCATCCAATGCACTACGCGCTCCAGTGGCGGCGATTGTATCCGAATTCCGCGGCACCGCCAAAGCACCCGGAATCAGGCGTTTCAAGTTCGCGTGCTGGTCTGCAGTAGAAACATCATCGAGCAGAATTTCGCTTTATGCGGGGACCATTCGATTGGACAGACGACTTGTCGTTTTTCTTGCCGTATTTCAGAGCTTTTTGATCGTCGTTCACGGTTTTCTTTTTTTCACCTGGGTTTACTTCTGGTCCTCTCGCCTGGCCGCTGAAGCAGGCACGTACGAATTCGCGCCGTGGGCGCACTGGCGATTGCTGACGGCTCTGGGAGTTTTGTCCGTCAGTTTTCTCGCCACCTCGGTCGTGGGCTTTCGGCTTACCAACATTGCGCTTCGTTTCTTTTACCGCATCACCGCGGTCTGGCTGGGCTTCATCAACTACGCGTTCTTTTCTTCGTTACTGTGCTGGATATTTTATTGGGCGCTTCGTCTCGCCGGAATTTCGAGCGAGCGCCGGTATTTCGCCCTGACGTTTCTCGCGCTGGCCGTGGCGATCACGGCGTACGGCGCAATCAACGCCGCCTGGACGCGCATCAAACGTGTCGCCGTGAAATTATCTGACTTGCCTGCTTCCTGGCGCGGCCGAACCGCCGTGCTCATCACCGACGCACACCTTGGAAACTTCCGCACGTTCGGTTTCTCGCGGCGCATCACGAAAATGGCAGCTGCGCTGAAACCCGACGTCGTCTTCATCGCAGGCGATCTTTACGACGGCACGCCCGCCGACCTCGTGCGCCTCGCCGACCCGTTGCGAACTTTACAGCCGCCGCTCGGCACATTTTTTGTGGAAGGGAACCACGAGGAATTCACCGACCACACGAAATATCTGCAAGCTGTCTCCGCTGCCGGCGTGCGCGTCCTCAACAACGAACGCGTGGAGCTCGACGGTCTGCAAGTCGTCGGTGTCACCTATCGCGATGCTACTCATGGTGACCATTTCCGAAAAACTTTGCGCAACACCGGCCTGGATCGTGCGCGCGCCAGCATTCTTCTCACGCACGCTCCCGATCGCATTCAGGTCTCCGCCGAAGAGGGCATCTCGCTGCAACTTTCCGGCCACACGCACCGCGGCCAGTTCTGGCCTTGGACCCTCGCCGCCACGCGCATGTACGGAAAATATGTCTACGGCTTGCAACGCCTCGGCGAGATGCAAATCTACACCTCCTGCGGCGCCGGCACCTGGGGCCCGCCCCTCCGCGTAGGCACCCGCCCCGAAATCGTCTCCATCCAGTTTGAGTAGCCTCACAGATCAAAATATCCAGCATCGTTCTGTTGACTCGATACAATAAGAAATATAGCCTTCCTGTTAATTAACCAGGAGGTTAGTATGGCGTCCAAACCTAACAACCCCGCGACTTTGAAGTATGAAATCGCTGAACCGCAAGCCTACGACGCGTTTCCTCTGGCTCAACCAAAACCCTCGGTCACCGCTCCCCCTAAACCTTCCGCTGCTGAAGTGAGCGAGAGAGCAGGTGCTCGCCCACAAACGCCTGCTCCGCCGGCGAAGGCTCATACAGAGGATTGGAGCGACGCGGCGAAGTCACGACCCCAGGTATCTCCCGGCGCCAAAGACCTTTTCGATCCGCCCGACGATTCAACCGACAAGAGTATCCGGGCGGAAAGTGTTGGCCGTGAAAAGCGCGCTGTGTGGATCGTCCACGGCATGGGCCAGCAAGTTCCCTTTGAAACGCTGGACAGCCTGACCAATGGCCTGCTTGACGCTCTTCCCGGCCAGCGCATCAAGCCTCGACTGCGCACCGCCAAAATTGGCGACCAAGTCCTGCAACGCGTCGAGTTGGATATAGATGGAACTGAGTCAGACGGCACCCCCGCGAAAAACTACGAGCTGCATCTGTACGAATCTTACTGGGCGCCCAAGACCGAAGGTGTCGCGAAGCTAACCGACGTGGCCGGTTTTTTGTGGGATGGCGGTAGCCGCGGCATTCTGAACTCCGCGAAAAAATTCAAGCGCGCCATGTTCGGCGGCATGGCGCAGTTTTCGGTTCCGGTGCGCACTCCGTTCTGGCTATGCCTGGCGCTCCTGGTTCTTGCCGCTCTCACGGTCATAAACGGCGTTATTCTGTTGGCCGCCGCTTCGCAGAGCGGATTGTTTCTGCAGAGGATTCAACTTCACTGGGACAAGCTGGCCGCGCTGACCAGCTGCATGCTGGCGGTGGCTATCAGTTTCGGCGCCCTTCTTTTTATTTCGGACATCAGCAAGCCCCAGGAATTGTCAGCTTTCTCGCGAAGGCTAATCGAGTTTTGCTGCTGGACTGCGCTGGCTATCACCATTCTCTCGATTCTGAAAACCGCCGCCTTGATGGCCATCATTACGCACTCCGACTGGCTTAAGAATTACGGGACTACCATGGCCGCGCCCTCTACCAGCTGGCTGGCCGGTATCCGGTCGTGGGCGGAAAAATTATTTGAGGGTATCCCGGCTCCCCAGTTGCAGAGTTTCGCAACTATCGCCATTCTCGCCGCAGGCGTCCTGGTCGCAACGGCGATGTTTACGCGAGCTTTGCTGCGATCGTCAGAAGAGGTAGTCCAGGGCCATGGCGCGTTGTTGATTCTATCCGTGCTTACTTTTCTCGTGAACATCGCGGCCATCGCCGGGTGTATCTGGATCTGGTGTAATGGCGGATCCAACTGGCAGTTGCCGCGTCGCCTGAGCTTTCTCCAAAGCCCATTGTGGGTATGGCCATTTTTGATTGCTTTCAGCGCAAAGGTCCGCGAGTTGATGGTGCAATACGTCGGCGACGTGGCCATCTACGTGACCTCCAACAAGCTGGATCGTTTCGACGAAGTGCGCAGCAAAATCAAGGAGACGGCGCGCACCGTGGCTTCAGCGGTTTTCACCGCGTATGAATCCGGGGAACCAAAGTTTTTGTATGACAAAATTGCCGTAGTCGGCCACTCGCTCGGTTCGGTGATCGCCTACGACACGCTCAACCGGCTGATGCTTGAGGATTGGCTGTCTGGTGGCGCGCTGCAGGTGGCCGAGCGCACCGCCACGTTGGTAACTTTCGGATCGCCCCTCAACAAGACGGCTTTTCTCTTCACTATTCAAGGCACGGATTCCATGCATATTCGCGAGCGCCTGGCTTCCACCGTGCAGCCGCTGCTTATCAGCTATCCGAAATTCAGGAAACTGAAATGGATCAATATCTATTCCGGCAACGACATTATTTCCGGTAAGTTGAAATTCTACGACTTGCCCGGATTCCAGGATCCCAAACCCGGAGATCCGCCGGTGCCCGATTCCGCAATCAAAAACGTGAAAGACAGGGACGCGGCGGTACCCCTCGTCGCGCACTTGGCCTATTGGAAAAATAAAACGGTATGGAAGGAACTGTTGGCGCAGATCGCGCCTTAATCACACTGGAAGATAAACGCGAACTAAAAACCCGGGGCGCCGGAGGCCGCCGGACGCATCTCCGGGGCTGGCGTGTCCACGCCAAAGCGCAGATGCGCAAAATAGGTTTGGCCCAAGGACATGAAGCCGGTGTACAGGTAGCCCCACACGAATAAAAGCAGGAATGGCACGGTGGCGTAATTTTCATTCAGCACCGCGTACAACACCGTAAACGCGAAATACAGCCCCAGCAGAATTTCCGCGTAGGGCATCCAGCCGGCCTTGTTGCGGTACGACTTCTTCGCGAACGAGCCGCTCTTCCCCGCAATATTGAATTTCGGCGTGCGCGCAAATTCGCTTTTCTTGCCCGCCAGCGCTTCCAGCACCGCTTGCGCGTTGCGCACCGAAATGCCAATGCCCGTAGCCATTACGAAGGGCATATATAAAAATGTCCGCCGCCACGTTTTGGGCCGCAGCTCTTTCTGCGCCACCAGATAGAAACTCGATATGGAGCACGTAGACGCCAGGAACAGCGGCAGGTCTATCACGATCATCTGAAACCAGCCCTGGTAAAACCGCACAATCATGGCCGGCAGCAGCATGGTCGAAAGCAGCACCATCAGTGGGTAGCTGATATTCGCCGTCAAATGAAAAAATGCCTCGGACTTCACGTGCCACGGCACATCCGCCGCGAAAACTTTGGGCAAAATCTTCTTCGCGGTCTGCATCAAGCCCTTGGCCCAGCGCGCCTGCTGCGCCTTGAAGCCATTCATGTCCACAGGAAGCTCGGAAGCGCACTCGATATGCGGCAAGTATAAAAATTTCCAGCCCGCCAGTTGCGCGCGGTAAGAAAGATCGGTGTCTTCCGTCAACGTATCGTGCTGCCAGCCACCGGCTTGATCTATGGCTTTGCGCCGCCACACGCCCGCGGTGCCGTTGAAATTAAAAAATGTTCCGCGCCGCGAACGCGCCCCATGCTCCACCACAAAATGCCCATCCAGCAAAATGGTCTCGACCTGCGTAAGCAGCGAATAATCCGAGTTCAGATACGTCCAGCGCGTTTGCACCATTCCAATCGCCGAACCGCCGCGCGGGTTCAAAAAATACGGAATGGTCAGCCGCAGAAAATCCGGCGCCGGCAAAAAATCCGCGTCAAATATTGCAACGAACTGCCCCTTGGCGGTCCTCAATCCATTTTCCAGCGCGCCCGCTTTGTAGCCTTCGCGATTGGCGCGATGGATGTATTCCACTGGCATCCCCTGTGCCGCAAACCGCTCCACGCAATTGCGCGCCACTTCGCGCGTCTCATCGGTGGAGTCGTCCAGCACCTGCACGTCCAGCAGTTCCGCGGGATAATCAAAGCGCGAAATCGCTTCCACCAGCCGCTCAATCACGTAGCGCTCATTGTAAATCGGCAGCTGAATCGTGACGCGCGGCCACTCGGTGACCGGCGGCGGCGCCGGCGGCACATTTTTCGCATAGCGGTAGTAGTCGTACACCAGCCAGTAGCGGTGCAGCCCGTACAGCGCCAGAATAAACAGCACGATGAAGTAGGGAATCATCATGGCCAGGTCAAAGCCATTGGCGTGATACACGCCCGAAAAGGTGCGGTCGGTGATCTTGTGCCAGTAGTGGCCCAGGCCGCTTTGCGCGGCCAGCACAGTCATGAAATTAAAAGATGTCGGCACGATTGGTGGCGCTGATTTGGACGCAGCAACAACTCTAAATTAGCATCCTGATTATAGTGCAAATCGCCGCAGAAACCTCGTCCTGGAAGCCCGCAAAAATCACCGTAGAAATCCGTTATCGAGCCAAACCGACGGCGCGCTTCCTTCGTCATAACAGCCGAACATCGAAGAACCCCCGGGGAACCTCCGGGTCTCCACCTTCGTACGGTACTGTGAGGCCTCGCGATGAATAACCTGCTCTCGAACCTGCGCTACGCCGCGCGACAATTCCGGATGTCGCCCGTCTTCACCGCGGCGGCCGTGCTCACGCTGGCACTGGGCATCGGCGGCACCACCGCGATTTTCACGCTCATCCATGCGGTCATGCTGCGCTCCCTGCCGGTTGCCGATCCTTCGCAACTCTATCGCGTCGGCGATGGCGACGACTGCTGCGTGGAAGGCGGTCCTCAAGACCGCTGGGGCATGTTTTCCTACCCGCTCTTTGAACGCCTGAAATCACAAACTTCCGAATTTGAAGAAGTCGCCGCCTTTCAAGCTGGCCGCCACAGTCTGAGCGTCCGCCGCCAGGGCGTGGATTCTGCCGCCCGTCCGCTCAACTCTGAATACGTCACCGGGAATTATTTCCACACCCTCGGCGTCGGCGCGTTCGGCGGCCGCGTTTTTACTCCCGAGGATGACCAGCCCGCTGCTCCCCCGGTGGTGGTCCTCAGTCACCGCGCGTGGCAAGCCATCTATGGAAGCGACACCTCGGTGGTCGGCGCTACATTCATCGTCGAAAGCCGCCCCTTCACCGTCATCGGAGTCGCGCCCGCGGGATTTTTCGGCGAAACCCTGCAGAGCGATCCGCCCGATCTCTGGATTCCCGTGCAGCAGGAACCGCTCATCAATGGCGACAGCTCTCTCTTGCGTCAGCCCATCTCTGCATGGCTTCGTATGATCGGACGCTTGCGCCCCGCCGCCACCACCGCGGGTATGTCACCCCGCCTCACCACTTTCCTCCGGCAATGGATGCAAAACGACTCCGGCTATCCCGCCAACTGGATGCCCGAGATAATCCACGACCTGCCCAAGCAGGTCATCAATGTGGTGCCCGCCGGCGCTGGGGTGGCGGTCATGAAAGAAGGGTACGGCCGCAGCTTGCAGATCCTGCTCGCGGTCTGCGCCCTCGTGCTGCTCATCGCCTGCGCCAACGTCGCCAATCTCTTGCTCGTTCGCGCCGTCGCCCGTCGCGGCCAGACCGCGCTGCGCATGGCCATTGGAGCCACGCCCCGCCAGGTCATCACTCAAGCACTTACGGAAAGCGTTCTCCTCGCCATTGCCGGCGGCGGCGCAGGACTCGTCGTTGCCGTAATTGCCGCGCGCCTGCTACTGACGCTGGCGTTCCGCGGTTCAAATTTTCTGCCCATCAGCACCATGCCCTCACTCGTAGTTCTGGCCTTCGCCTTCGGCTTGGCGTTGCTCACCGGAATTATTTTCGGCGCCGCCCCCGCCTGGTTTGCCACTCGCACCGATCCCGCGGAAGCCCTGCGCGGAGCAGGTCGCGGCACCAAAGACCGTTCCTCCTTCAGCCGCAAAGCTTTGCTGGTCCTGCAAGCCACCGTCTCCGTCGTGCTCGTCGCCGGAGCCACAATGCTCGGCCGCAGCCTCAACAAACTCGAGACTCAGAATTTCGGCTTCGAAGTCCCCGGCCGCGTCGTCGTAGAACTCCACAATCCCCCTGGCGATTACACCACGCCGCAACTCACGGCCATCTATCGCAGGCTCGAAGCCAACCTTGATCGCCTTCCGGGCGTTCAGGGTTCCGGCCTCGCGATGTATAACCCGCTTACCGACAACTGGGGCGAACTCGTCCTCGTCGCCGGCCATCCTGCTCCAAATCCTGGCGAAGAGTCTGGCGCCTCCTGGGATCGCGTGAGCGCCAACTATCTGCAGAATTTCGGGATCCCGCTTGTGCGCGGCCGCTATTTTTCAGCTGCCGACAACGAAACCACTGCGCCCGTGGCCATCGTCAACGAAGGTTTCGTGAAACGCTTTTTCAAAAATGGCGAGGATCCCCTCGAGCAGCATTTCGGACTGGACATGCCGGAAAATGTCGGCACCTACCGCATTGTCGGAGTCGTTCGCGACGCCAAGTTTGCAGGCTATGCCTTGAACAAACCCGCGCGCCCAACCTTCTTCGTCCCGCTGGTGCAAAGTGTGAATTATCCCAATCCATTGATGAAGAGACTCGAGCTGAGCTCCCACTTCGTCCGCGGAATCATGCTGGTGACCAAGACTCCCGTCGGCACGCTGGAACCGCTGCTCACCAGCATCCTCGCCGAAGTAAATCCCGACATGACCATCACCAGTGTTCGCACCATGCAGCAGCAGGTAGCGCTCTCCTTCGACCAGGAGCGCGCCGTCTCCAGCCTCGCCGGCCTGTTCGGTATCGTGGCGCTGCTCCTCGCCGCCGTCGGCCTCTACGGCGTCACCGCTTACACGGTAACCCAACGCACCAATGAAATCGGCATTCGCATGGCGCTCGGAGCTGACCGTCTGAAAGTAGTTAAATTAGTTTTGCGTGGGGCGTTCAAGCGCGTGCTCCTCGGCTTAGTGCTCGGCCTGCCGCTCGCTGTGGGTGCGGGACGCTTGCTCGCCTCAGAACTCTACGGAGTCTCTTCCTGGGATCCGCTGGCCCTGTCCATCTCCGCCGTCGCCCTGGCCATCTGCTCCTTCTTCGCCGCCATCATTCCCGCCAGCCGCGCGGCTTCCATTTCGCCCACGCAGGCGCTGCGCGTGGAGTGATTGGCGTGCGGGCACCGGACCGATTCATTGCTTGCTGATTTCGGGGATTGCGCTACATTGAAGTTGTTCGCTGCAAGCCGGTAGCTTTCCATACGCGCGCACTATTCAACCCGCTGGTGTAGTTTTCTCGCCGTAGCTCTACTTCTCGCGCAACCGCTGCTGGCTTTTCAATCTCCGCTTTCCGACGAGTCTCTGCGGGATGCTTATTTTCTTGGCCAGCGCCGCGACGGGTCGCTGGAGCGCCTGGCGGAAAGTTATTCCCGCCATTTCGCGCCGCCAGAAACCGGGCCGTACATTTCTGCGGTAATTCTGGCAACGCCGTATCTGGTGGCAGCTCAGTTGTCGAGTAGGCAGACCGCCAACTACAGCGCGCAACAGGCAGCCATCGAGCATCGCAAGGACGGCAAAGAAACGGTCCAAGTCACCGTGGAAATCCAGCTAACCGCCTCATACGGGCAATTTCTTAAGGTTGAAAAGGTGGGCCGCCCCTCCGGACGCTCGGATGCCCCCGAAGGACTAACCGCTCGATCCGGCGACTTCTGGAAAGATTTCGAAGTGCAGCTCTCCAGCGGCGAGCGTGTACTGCAGCCTTCCACCGTGGACGGGCATCCCAACTATAGCTGCAACGAACACGGTGGTTGCACTCTTGTGGGCGCGACTTTGCGATACGACTTTCCCGCCGATGCTTTCTCCACCGATTCCGCCAGCGTTACCGTACACCCGCCAGTAGGCCCCAGCGTCACGGTCCAGTTCGATCTTTCCCATCTGCGCTAGCTACGGCCTGCGAAAATTCGTAACAAATGGCGCTGCCAGCCGTCTGGGTAAATAGAATGTGTCAGAAATGGCATGCTTGAAGCACCGGTTCGTATGCGGCAGTGCCACCGCTAACATTGTGACAAGAAGATGTCATTCCGAACCCGCCGCTTTTTCCAGGCGGGTGAGGAACCTGCTTTTCGCTGTTGCGCTCGCGAAGGAAGGCAACTGATGAAGTTAAAACAAATAAAGCGCCGGCAATTTATTCAATACGCCGGCTACGGCCTGGGTGCCGCATGCCTAGGCAACAGCTTGCTAATGCGCGACGCGCTAGCCAACGCCCCCTGGCTTTCCAAATCGCTGCCTCGGAAATTTGCGGCTACCGACACGGTTACGATCGGCAACACCGGAATCAAAACCAGTCGCCTGGCCATGGGCACCGGCACTGTCGGCGTCGGCCATCATTCTCACCAAACCGACTTGGGTGTGGCCGGACTTTCCGCGCTGCTGCTGAATGGCTACGAGCAGGGCCTGCGTTTTTTCGACGCGGCGGATTCTTACGGCAGTCATCCGCACGTCGCCGCAGCGTTGAAGCATGTCCCGCGCGACAAAGTTACGGTGCTCACCAAGACCTGGTCACGAGACGCCGCCTCTGCGCGCGCCGACCTCGATCGTTTCCGCAAGGAACTCGGCACCGATTATCTCGACGTGTGCCTGATGCACTGCCTCACCGAAGGCGACTGGACGGAGCGTTACAAAGGCGTGATGGACGTTCTTTCCGAAGCCAAGCAGAAAGGCATCATCCGGAGCCACGGTTGTTCCTGCCACAGTATCGAAGCGTTGCGGGCAGCGGCCAAATCTCCCTGGGTGGAAGTGGACCTGGTGCGCATCAATCCCATCGGCTCGCACATGGACGCCCATCCCGAAACCGTCGTAAGTGTGCTGAAAGAAATGCGCGCTTCCGGGAAAGGTATTGTAGGAATGAAAATTCTAGGCCAGGGCGATTTGCGCGGCAAGCAGGACGAAGCCGTGAAATACGCGTTATCGCTCGGCCTGCTGGATGCGTTCACTATCGGTGCGGAAAGTAAAGGCGAGCAGGATGATCTGATTCGCAGAATCGCCGCCGCAGCGTAAAACACAGAATCACAAATGGGCCAGGCTCCCCGCCATTATTGTGATACGCCATGTCATTCGGAAGCGCCGCCCAATCTCAGTGGTAACGCCAAGTCACCGAAGCGCCGCCCAATCTCAGTAATAACGCCATGTCATTCCGAAGCGCCGAATCTCAGTAATAACGCGATGTCATTCCGAACCCGCCGCCTTTTCCAGGCGGGTGAGGAACCTGCTGTTGGCTCGCACACCATCGGCGCGGAAAGTAAAGCCGAGCAGGATGAGCTGATTCGCAGAATCGCCGCCGCAGCATAAATACAAAATCAAAACCGGGAAAGGGCTCGTGGTGGTAAACTCCCGCGCACTATGGTCCTTACAAAAGATGAACTAATCGTTTCGCTCCAGAATGAAGTGCGCATCTTCCTGCACCTCGCCGGGAAAGTGGACAAATCGAAACTCGACTATCGGCCTACGCCCCAACAACGCAGCGTTCTGGAATTGTTCCAGTACATGGCTATCATGGCCCCGACGCAGATTGTCTCCATCAAGTCCGGGGACTTCAGCAAGCCCGCTATGATGGCTGCGTGGGGAACGGCGGAAGCCGCCGCCAAGAAAATGACCTTCGAACAAGCTGTTGAAGCCATCGCGAAACAGTCCAGCGGTTTTGTGACCTTGTTCGGAGAATGGACGGACGCGGACTTCCGCAGCGAAGTCGAACTGTTCGGTACGAAGTTCACGCGCGGGCGCATGATCGTGGAAATGGTGCTCAGCGGATTTTCTGCCTACCGCATGCAATTGTTCTGCTACCTGAAATTCATGGGACGCGAAGAGTTGAACACCATGAATCTGTGGATGGGCATGGACGCGCCGATGGGTGGGATGTAACGCTGCGAACACCGTGGCCCGTTTTACGGAATCAGCACGATTTTTCCCGCCGCGCCCGGCTCCAAGATTTCTTTATGCGCGCGCGCCGCTTCTGCCAGCGGAATTTCTTTCCCCACCACCGGCCGCAACGTTCCGTTGGAGAGTCCCGCGCTCAAGCCGGCATAAATTTCCCCGGCTTCGCGTTCGTCAATGCCCCACAGCGTGAACGCCCGGATGGAGGCGCGACGAGACATCAGCTCGCGAGCGTTGATGGTGGTTTCGCCGCGATTGCCGATGACAATGACGCGGCCATGCGTAGCCAGAAGTTTCAGGTCCTTTGGTAAATTCACATTGGCGAGCATTTCAAGGATGATGTCTACTCCTTTGCCGCCGGTGCTCTTCAAAATTTCGTCTTCATACCCCGCTTTGGTGTGATTGAAAATGTGTGCGGCGCCTTCTCGTTTGATCAACTCCAGTCCCGCCTCCGTGCCCGCGGTCCCGTAGACCGTCAAGCCCATCGCGCGCGCCATTTGCAGCGCCGCTGTTCCGACGCCTCCGCTGGCGCCGTGAATGAGCATCGTTTCGCCGGCATGCGCCTGCGCGGAATGAAACAACGCATGGTACGCCGTGCCGTAAGGAACCCACACGCCAGCTCCTTGCGTGAAACTGATTTCTTCGGGCAAGAGCTGCACTTGTTCTTCGAGCGCCAGCGCGTACTCCGCGTACGCCCCGCTTATAGTTTTCGCCGTGTATACCCGGTCGCCCGCTTTCACTTTCGTTACGCCTGCGCCCACGGACTCCACCACACCCGCGGCATCCGATCCGGGCGTGTACGGCAGTTGCGGCTTGACCGCGTACGTACCGGCGCGCATGTACGTATCGTAAGGATTCACGCCCGCGGCGCGCACATGCACCAGCACCTGCCCGGCTGCCGGCACCGGGGTCGGCACTTCTTCCAGTTTCAAAACTTCCGGTGCACCAAACTGACTGACGCGAATCGCTCTCATGTGCTCTCCAGACATTCCGGAAAAATTAAATCAGCGTTTAGCGGAATTTCGCTACGCTAAAAATGTTCGTCCACCACCACGGTAGTGACTTCCTTATTGTCAATCAATCCGGATTCGCGCGCCCACGCGGTGGTCTGCCAGTTGTCCTTGCCTTTTTTCTGCGGGATCCACGGCGGCAGCACCTGATTCAGGTGCACGGCCAGCGCGTAAATGTACGGTTCGTACATCTTGCGCAACTCGGTGAGTTGGCCGTCCGCGTCGTTGCCGGCGTTCAACGCCAACCCGTGCCGCGCCAGGATGTCGCGAATTTTTTGCAGGTCTGTCGCGGTCAGGCGATCCTCCACCAAACCGCGAGGCGTGGTGCCGAAAACTTGCGAGAGGTCCACCACCGCGTGCCGCGCGATGGCAAACGTCAGGTCTGCCTGGCGTTGGCACGCCACTCCTTCGACGCCGGTTTTTACCAGCGCGCAGGTATCCAGAATCGCCGTCAACGACGCGATCCACGATTGGTTGTCGTGCTGCGAACGAAAATACGCCAGCACCGGATAAGAAAGGTGGCTCTCCATCAATTCCGCGCACCACAATTCCCATTCCGCCAGCAATTCGCGCAACGCGGTCTGGCCCTCCGGGTAACTGTAACGCCGCAACAATTCGCCCGCGGTCGGGGGAGTTCCCGCGCGCGCGTCCAGCAGCGATATGTTTACTTCCCGCTTGGAAAACGAACCGTAAATGAACGGCAAGTAGCCCACGATGACCGCGAGGAATCCATAACCCAGGCCCGCTTCGATAATCAGCAGCGTGCGCGCCAGTGTCGAGCGCGGCAGCACGTCGCCAAGTCCCAAAGTAAAAAACGTCGTCGCGCTCAGGTAAAAATCCATGGTGAAGCCCGCCGCGCCAGATTGCACATTGATCGCCGAGCCGGCGCCAAACTGCAGCAGCGCGAATCCCGTTACTAGTCCAATAGCCCAGATAGCGATGAGCAGCAGCAGCGAGCACGGGCCATAACCGCCCAACAACGCTTCCCGGGTTTTGACGTTGTGAAGTTTGCCGACGATCGCCTTCCACAATCCCCACGTGGTCCTGTAGAAAAGACGCGTTACACGAATTTTTCGCGTGACTCGCCGCGGCAGAATGATGGCTTCGAAGGCGTCCACAATCATTAACACCACCAGCAATGCGCCGGCGGCGAAAACAATTGGATGAGGAATAAGTTGCGGCATCTATTTTCGTCGGGTCTTAGATCGTCGGAAGAAAAACTTCGAAGGTCAGGATTGCAGCCGCGCTGTTACGGTAATCTCCGCTTTGAAAAGTTTTGAAACCGGGCAGCCCGTCTCGGCGGCTTTCACCGCTTCATCAAATTTCGCCTGGTCGGCGCCGGGAATATGCGCCACCAGATCCAGATGGCTCTTCGAAATGGAAAATCCCTCGCCATCTTTGCCCAGCGTCACCGTAGCAGTGGTTTCCAGTTTCTGCGCGGTCATGCCCGCCTTGCCCAGTTGCCCCGAAAGCGCCATCGTGAAACAACCCGCGTGCGCGGCCGCCAGCAATTCCTCCGGGTTGGTGCCGACGCCATTTTCAAATCGGGTGCTGAAAGAATATTGCGCCTGCTTCAATACGCCGCTGTCCGTAGACAGTGTACCTTTGCCGTCCTTCAGCCCGCCGGTCCAAACTGCCGATGCTTTGCGATCCATAAAATGCTCCTTGGTGTGCGCTATTCGCGTAATTCGTCGCTGAGTTCGAGCCTGAAGCTTCGATTCTGCTCGATTGAGGAAGGGTATATTGAGCGCAGCACGATGTCGAGCCAGCGCATTACAATCTCTTCATGTTAGAAATGTTGAAGCACACCGCTCACCGTCCCTGGCCGTTGCCGCGCGGCCCGTGGATCATGAAGCAGGTCTGGCACGATTTGCTGTTCGCTCACTGGCCGGTCTCGCCGCAGACACTGCGTCCTTTGATACCGCCGGAATTGGAAATTGACACGTTCGCGGGCCAGGCCTGGCTCGGCGTCGTGCCCTTTCGCATGTCTGGCATAACGATGCGAGGCACATTCGGCATTCCAGCCTTGCCGCGTTTCCCGGAATTGAACGTGCGCACCTACGTGCAGACCGATGGCAAACCCGGCGTATGGTTTTTCAGCCTCGACGCCGCGAACGCTCTAGCCGTCTGGGGTGCGCGCGCAGTTTTTCACCTGCCGTATTTTCGCGCGGCCATGCACTGCCAGGAAGAATCGGGATGGATTCAGTACCAGAGCCTACGCCAGCATCGCGGAGCGCCCTCCGCTTCGCTGCAAGCGCGCTATCGCGGAGCCGGACAAACCTTCGCGGCCAAGCCCGGCACCATCGAGTATTTTCTGACCGAGCGATATTGTCTATACACCAGCGATAGCCAAGCACGAATCATCTGCTGCGAAATTCATCACCCCGAGTGGGGATTACAACTTGCGGAAGCATCCTTCCAGGAAAATACGATGGCTGTCGCCGCAGGAGTTTCGCTCACGGACCAGCAGCCCGAGCTGCTGCACTTCGCGCGGCGCCAGGACGTAGTGGTCTGGCCGCCAGGACGATTGCAGTGATGCGTGTTTAAAGCCCCGCTTTGCCGCAAAAGTTGATCCGTGTTCAAAGCCCCACTTCGCCGCAAAATGTCATTCCGAACCCGCCGCCTTCTCCAGGCGGGTGAGGAACCTGCTGTTCCTTCCCCTCACCATTTGTGAAAAATTAAAAACGAGCCCGCCGCTATTAGCCCGAAGCCCGCCGCATAATTCCATTTGAATTTATCCCCGAGATACCACACTGAAAATACCGAAAAAACCACTAGCGTGATAATTTCCTGAATGGTCTTGAGCTGCGCGGGATTGAATTCATATGAGCCGATGCGGTTGGCGGGCACCTGAAAACAGTACTCAAAAAAAGCGATTCCCCAGCTCGCCAGAATCACTTTCCACAACGTTTCATTACGATATTTCAAGTGCCCATACCACGCAAATGTCATAAAAATATTTGAAATGGTCAAAAGTACGATGGTCCGCATGCCGCTGTTTCCTCGCAGAGGATTTTAGTCGCCAGTCCACGCACATGAAATAGGCATTTCTATCGACGGGCATGGCAGAAGGAATTCTTGGGAGGGGGAAGCTTAAACGTTGAGCGTTAGCGAAACGAGGTCCGTGCGCACCGGCGGGGGTACCGGCGGCATCTTCGAACGGTCCACCGCATTGTATAGCGTGTCGCGCTCCACCGGCACGCGCCCCGCCGCACGAATCAGGCGTTCCAGATCCGCGCGCGAAGTAAATTCCGAAGTCGTCGCTCCGGCGTCATGATAAATCTTCTCTTCCACCACGGTACCGTCGAGATCGTTGGCGCCAAAGCGCAGCGCAATTTGCGCAATCGCCGGCGACAACATAATCCAGTACGCCTTGATATGCGCGAAATTATCCAGCAGCAATCGCGACAAGGCGATGTTGCGCAAGTCCGCGTAGCCGGTCGGCTTCGGAATGTGCGCCAGCGCGGTGTTATCCGGATGAAACGCCAGCGGAATAAACGTCACAAAGCCGTGCGTCTCATCCTGCAATTCGCGCAGCTTGAGCAAATGATCTACGCGCTCTTCTTCCGTTTCCACGTGCCCGTACAGCATCGTGGCGTTTGAATGAAATCCAATTTCGTGCGCCTGCCGTGCGATGCTCAGCCACATCTGCCCGCTGACCTTGTGGTCGCAGATCAGTTTGCGCACCCGCGGATGAAAAATCTCCGCGCCGCCGCCGGGCAGCGAATCCACGCCGGCATCCTTCATTTTCTGCAGCGTTTCCTTGATGGAAAGCTTGGCGATGCGCGCGAAATAACCCACCTCCACCATGGTGAACGCTTTCAGGTGCACGGTGGGGCAGCGCTGCTTCAGTCCGCGAATCATTTCCAGAAAATATTCGAACGGCAGGTCGGGGTGCAGCCCGCCCACCATGTGAAATTCCGTGGCACCTTCGCGTACGCCTTGTTCGGCGCGCTCGTAAATCTCTTCCAGGGCGAAAGTGTAGGCTCCCGGCGCATTGGGATCGCGCCCGAAAGCGCACAGCTTGCAGTGCGCGACGCAAACATTGGTGGGATTGATGTGCCGGTTGACGTTGAAGTACGTCACATTCCCGTGGCGTTTTTCACGCACGTGATTCGCCAGCCAGCCCACCGCCAAAAGATCAGGGGAGCGATACAGCGTCACGCCGTCTTCGTGCGACAACCTCTCGCCCGCCAGAACTTTCGTGGCGATCGGTTTCAAACGCTGGTCGATGATGAGTAGCTCCGCCACGTTTTCCCGGTGTCCTTCGTTCAGCTCAAAAGCAGGCGATTTTCACGCCAATTTCAAACTTTTTGAAGCTTTCAAACCCGCCACAGCGCTACCGCCGCGCCCCAGAATAATAAGAACGACATACTAATATAACCGTTCATCGCGAAAAACGCAGCGTCCAGCTTGCTCAGGTCGTCTGCTTTCACCAGCGAATGCTCGTACGCCAGCAGCGCCGCCACTACGGCGATGCCCAGCCACGCCGGCCACGGCAGCGCAAAGCTGGCCGCCAGCGCGCACAGCAGAATCGCCACAGCAATATGCATCACGCGCGCGATTGCCAGAGCACCGGCTACGCCAAAGCGTTGCGGAATAGAAAAAAGTCCCGCGCCGCGGTCATAGTCCAGGTCCTGGCACGCGTACAAAACATCAAAGCCGCCCACCCACAGCGTTACCGCCGCGCACAGCATCAACATGCGCGCATCGAAACTCCCGGTAACCGCAATCCATGCCGCCGCGGGAGAAATACCCAGCGCGAAGCCCAGAAAAAGATGGGACCACGTGGTGAAGCGCTTGGTAAATGAATAAAAAAATAAAATCGCCAGCGCCAGCGGCGCAAGTTTCAACGCCAGCAAATTCAGGTGCCACGCCGCTACAGAGAAAACCGCCACGGCGATCAGCGTGAACGTCCACGCAAAAGAAACCGAAAGCACTCCGGTGGCCAGCGCGCGCTGTTTGGTCCGTGGATTTTCGCGATCGTAGCGCAAATCCACAATG